>JAASSQ010000100.1 GCA_021767845.1 Roseovarius sp.
CCGCCGCCGATCACGGCGATGGAGCGCGGGCGCAACAGGCGGGACAGGTCGCGCGTCAAGGGTGCCTCCGTGCAAGTTTCCGAGTGGCAGAGGGGCGCTGCCCCTCTTGGCCTGCGGCCAATTCACCCCGAGGTATTTGGGGCCAGATGAAGTAACGTGATGTTAGCCTAGGCAGAGCATGATCAGCGCGCGGCACAGGCTGAGGAGCCGATGACCGCGCCAGGTGAAGCCCCTCGTCCCATGCGGACGGGGGGTGACCGGGGATCGGGCGGGATTTCATCTGGCGGCAAATACCTCGGGGGTTTGGGGGCAGAGCCCCCAAGGCGGGCCGGCAGGGATGGGTGAACGGCCGGCGCATCACGCCCCCAGCGGCCGCAGCAATTCGCGGCTGATGATATGGCGCTGGATTTCGCTGGTGCCGTCCCAGATGCGCTCGACCCGGGCATCGCGCCAGAAACGTTCGATGGGGAAATCGTCCATCAGCCCCATGCCGCCGAAGATCTGCAGCGTGGCGTCGGTGACGCGCGCCAGCATTTCCGAGGCGTAGAGCTTGGCGCTGGCGATCTCGCGGTTGGCGGGCAGGCCCTGGTCCAGCCGCCAGGCGGAGGCCAGCGTGAGGTAATCGGCGGCGTCGATCTCGGTCACCATGTCGGCGATCTGGAAGCCGACGCCCTGGAACTTGCCGATGGGCTGGCCGAACTGGCGGCGTTCGGCGGCATGGGCCAGCGCGTAGTCGAAGCAGCGCCGCGCGCGCCCGACGCTCATCGTGGCCACGGTGATGCGCGTGGCATAGAGCCATTCGTTCATCACCGCGAAGCCGCCATCGACCTCGCCCAGGACCTGCGCGTCGGGCAGGCGGCAATCGTCGAATTCCAGCACCATGTTGCGGTAGCCGCGGTGGCTGACCGAGTTGTAGCCGTCGCGGATGGTGAAACCGGGCGTGCCGCGATCCACCAGGAAGGTGGTGATGCGTTTCTTGGGGCCCTTGTCGGTCTGGTCCTCGCCGGTGGCGACGAAGACGATCACGAAATCGGCGTGATCGGCGCCGGAGATGAAATGCTTGGTGCCGTTCAGCACCCAGTCGCCGCCGTCGCGCCGGGCGGTGCATTTCATGCCGCGCACGTCCGAGCCGGCGTCGGGTTCGGTCATGGCGAGCGCGTCCATCTTCTCGCCGCGCACGGCCGGGAGCAGGTAGCGGTCGCGCTGCTCGCCCTCGCAGGCCATCAGGATGTTCTGCGGCCGGCCGAAGAAATGCGTGAGCGCCATCGAGCCGCGCCCCAGCTCGCGTTCGACGAGCGCGAAATCGAGATGCGACAGGCCCGCGCCGCCGACCTCTTCGGGGAAGTTGCAGGCATAGAAGCCAAGCTCCTGCGTTTTGCGCTTGATCTCGGCGGCCACGTCGGGGTCCACGCGGCCGGTGCGTTCGACCTCGGCCTCGTGGGGATAGATCTCGTTCTCGACGAAGCTGCGGACGGTCGAGACGATCATCTCCTGTTCGTCGGTCAATCCAAGATGCATGGCTCAGTCTCCTTCGTTGAGGGCGGCGAGATGGGCGACGCGGGCGGCCACGTGCTCGGGCGGCTCGCAGGTGCGGCGGGTTTCGAGGCTGACATGCAGCATCAGCTGATCGCAGGTGGCCATCACCGTGCCATCCGAGGCGCGGATCAACTCGTGCAGGCAGCGCAGTTTCTTGCCGCCGCCTTCGGTGACGCGGCTGAGCACCTTCACGCGCTCGCCGGCATGGGTTTCGGCGAGGTATTTGACCGTCGTTTCGACGGTGAAATAGCTGAAGCCCGAGGCCACGTAATCGTCATCGGCGCCCACCGCGGCCATGACCTCTTCGGCGGCGTCCGAGAAGATCTGGCCGTAGCGGCCTTCGTTCATGTGGCCGTTCATGTCGGTCCAGTCCACCGGGATCACCCGCGACTGGGTGAGCATCGGGCTGGCCGGGTCAGGGGTGGCGCGCAGGGTTTTCTGGTGATCGAGGATCAGCCGCCCCGAGGCATTGCCCTGCTGCTTGAGCGCGCGCATCATCGCGATGAGATTGCCATCGCGCTTGCGTTCCAGATCGCGGATCGACAGGTGCCCGGATTGCGCATCGGACTGGCTGGCGATCTTCTCGACCAGGTCATCGGTCAGGTCGGGCACATCCATGAGCTTGGTCCAGGGCCAGGCCAGCGCCGGGCCGAACTGGCCGATGAAGTGGCGCATTCCGGCCTCGCCCCCGGCGATGCGGAAGGTTTCGAACAGGCCCATCTGCCCCCACCGCAGGCCGAAGGCGTAGCGGATCGCGTTGTCGATTTCCTCGGTCGTGGCGATGTCGTCATTGACCAGCCACAGCCCCTCGCGCCAGACGGCCTCCATCAGGCGGTCGGCGATATGGGCGTCGATTTCCTTGCGGACATGCAGCGGATAAAGGCCCACCGAGCTCAGCAGCGTCTTGCAGGTCTCGACCGCCGCCGGGTCGGTGGCGGGCGACGGCACCACCTCGATCAGGGGCAGGAGATAGACCGGGTTGAACGGGTGCGTGACCATGATGCGCGACGGGTCGGCGGCGCCCTGCTGCAACTCCGAGGGCTTGAAGCCGGAGGTGGAGGAGCCGATCAGCGCGGCGGGATCGGCGGACTGGATCTCGGCAAAGACCCTGTGCTTGAGGTCCAGCCGCTCGGTCACGCTTTCCTGCACCCAGTCGGCGCCGGTCACCGCCTCGGCGATCGAGGAGGAGAAGGTCAGCGTGCCCTCGTCCGGCAGCGCGCAATCGTAAAGCATCGGCAGGGCGCGGCGGGCATTGTCGAGCACCTCGCCCAGCTTGCGTTCGGCCTGCGGGTCGGGGTCGAACACCCGCACGTTCCAGCCGTTGAGCAGGAAGCGCGCGGCCCATCCGCCGCCGATGACGCCCCCGCCGATGATGGCTGCGGTCCTGGTCATGTCGTGTCTCCTTTGCGGCGCATCACGAGGGCGCCGGGTTTGTATCCGTTGAATTCGAGGATCTCGCGCGCGGCGCGAATCCGGTCCTGTCCGCCGGTGGCGGCGCGATCGACGATCCAGCCGAAGTGCCCGTCGGGCGTGCCGAAGGCGGCGGTGCGGTAGCCTTCATCGACCCAGACGAGCCAGAGCTCGGGCGGGGCGCCGGGGCCGGCGAGCCGCCAGCGATTGGGGCCTAGGCGGTGGGCGTCATACGTCGCGCGGCGGGTCTCGCAGGTGCCGTCCGCGCAGATCCGGCGCGCGAGCGCGAAGCTGTCGCCCGCCGGGCTAGGGCGGTAGGTCAGCACGGTCGGCGCATCGTCCGATGTGGCCGCGCGCAGCTCCCAGTCCCCGGCAAGCCGGGCCGGATCGCTGCGCGTCGTCACCGACAGCGGCTGGCCCGTGTCGCGATAGGCCGGGCCGGTGGGCGCGGCCGCGCAACCCACCAGCAGGAGGGCGGCGGCAAGACAGGCCAGCCGAGCGATCATGGCACCATGCTTTCGGTGTGGCCGTCCACTGCCATGACCTGTCCGCTGATCCGGGCGGCGGCGGGAGAGGCGAGAAACAGCGCCATGTCGGCCAGATCGTCGCCGGTCACCCATGTCCGCAGGCTGCTGCCCTTGACGTAGATCTCGCGCACGGCGTCCTCAGACAGGCCGCTGGCCGCGGCCTCCATCGCCACGACGCGGTCCATGCGCGCGCCTTCGACAGCGCCGGGTGCGATGGCGTTCACGCGCACGCCGGCCGGGCCAAGCTCCATCGCCAGGGTCTTGGTCAGCCCGACGATGCCCCATTTCGCCGCCACGTAGGGCGAGCGGTGCGGCACCCCGTGCATCCCCGAGGTGGACGAGGTCAGCAGGATCAGCCCCTGCCCCTGCCCGCGCATCACCCGCGCGGCCCAGCGGCAGGTCAGGAACGCGCCGTTGAGATTGACATCGAGGCAGGCGCGCCACGCGTCATAGTCCAGATCCTCGATCCGGCCCGCCGGGCCGCCGGTGCCCGCATTCGCACAGACCACGTCCGCCCCGCCCCAGTCGGTTTCGACACGGGACAGGAACGACTCCATCTGCGCGGGGTCGGTGACATCGGCGGTCATCGCGATGGCGTCGGGCAGCTCGGCCTGCGCGGCCTGAACGGCGGTGGCGTCCGCGTCGCACAGCGCGACGCGATCGCCGCGCGCGGCGAAGCGGCGGGCAAAGGCCAACCCGATCCCCGAGGCGCCGCCGGTGATGACGATGCGTTGGCTCATGTCGCGCGTCACCCTTTCGGCGCCTGCTTGGTCAGGTTGAGTTTCTTGCGCACCTCGTCAGGGCCGATGACGCGCGCACCGAGGTTCTCGACGATGCCCACGGCGCGTTCGACAAGCTGCCAGTTTTCGGCCAGCACGCCCTTGTCCAGCATCAGGTTGTCTTCCAGCCCGACGCGCACATTGCCGCCCGCCAGCACGCTGGCCGCAACATAGGGCATCTGGTTGCGCCCCAACGCGAAGGCCGAGAAGGTCCAGTCGTCGGGGATGTTGTTGACCATCGCCATGAAGGTGTTGAGGTCGTCCGGCGCCCCCCACGGCACGCCCATGCAAAGTTGCACCAGCGCGTCAGGCGCAAGGATGCCATCCTTCACCAGTTGCTTGGCATACCACAGGTGGCCGGTGTCGAAGGCCTCGATCTCGGGTTTGACGCCAAGATCGGTCATCATCTTGCCCATCGCCTGCAACATGCCGGGCGTGTTGGTCATCACGTAATCGGCCTCGGCGAAGTTCATCGTGCCGCAATCCAGCGTGCAGATTTCCGGCAGGCAGTCGGCCACATGGGCCACGCGCTCGGTCGCGCCGATCATGTCGGTGCCCGCCTCGTCCACCGGCAGGGGCGATTCGACGCCGCCGAAGGTGATGTCGCCGCCCATGCCGGCGGTCAGGTTCAGCACCACGTCGGTGTCGGCGTCGCGGATACGGTCGGTGACCTCGCGGAACAGGCCGCGGTCGCGCGAGGGCGCCCCGGTTTCGGGATCGCGGACATGGCAATGCACGATCGCCGCGCCGGCCTTGGCGGCGGCGATGGCGCTGTCGGCGATCTGCTGCGGCGAGCGGGGGACGTGCGGGCTGCGGTCCTGGGTCGCGCCCGAGCCGGTCACGGCACAGGTGATGAAGACCTCGCGGTTCATGGCAAGCGGCATTGGGCCTCTCCTTGGTTGTGGTCGGGTTGGGCGGAGCGTAGCGCGCTGGCGGCGGGCCACATTTTGCAATATCAGACAATCATCATGCCGAATTGGACCAAATCGCCGGATGCGCCGGTACGCATCACCTTTCTGCTGTTCGACGAGTTCTCGAACCTGTGCCTGGCCAATTGCCTTGAGCCGCTGCGCGCGGCCAACACGATCACGCGGGCGCTGGCCTTTGACTGGGCGATCGCGACGCCCTCGGGCGGGCCGGTGCGGTCATCGAGCGGGATGCGGGTGATGCCCCATGTGGCCCTGCCCGACATGACGGCCAGCGATTACCTGTTCGTGCTGGCCAGCTACGATCACGAGGCGCATGACACCCCGGCCAACCGGCAAGCCCTGCGCGCGGCGGCGCTGAAGGCGGACACGGTGGTGGCGCTGGACGCGGGGCCGTGGCTGCTGGCCTCGGCGGGGCTGCTGGCGGGGCGGCGGGTGACGGTGCACTGGGACCTGCTGGACGCCTTCACCGAACGGTTCCTGGAGTGCGAGGCGGAACAGGCCCGTTTCCTGCGCGACGGGGCGTGGTGGACCTGCGCCGGCGCGATGTCTGCGCTGGACCTGACCTTGGGGTTGATCGCGGATCATCTGGGCATCGCCGCGCGGCTGGACGTGGAGGCGTTGTTCATCCACGGCGATCCGCCGGTCGGCATGGCCCATGAACGGCAAGCGGTCAGCGATCCGCTGGTCCACCGGGCGCTGAGCGTGATGCGCGACAACGTGGAACGCCCGCTGGCCTTGAGCGGGCTGGCAAGGGCGCTGTCATGCCAGCCCCGCACGCTGGACCGGCGGTTTCGCGCCCGGCTTGGCGCCCCGCCCGGCACCGTCTATCGGCATCTGCGGCTGGCGGCGGCGCGGCGGATGCTGGAAAGCACGGGGCTGAGCGTTGCCGAGATCGCCGTGCGCTGCGGCTATGACAGCCCCGCCGCGCTGAGCCGCGCGGTCCGCCAGCTTTACGGGACCACGCCCACGGCGCTGCGCAGGACGCGTTGAGGGGCGCGCCCGGCTTGTGCCGCGCCGGGTTTCGGCGCAGAGTCGCGCCCATGACGGACACCCCCGACAATCGCGCGCCGCGCTTTCGCCTGCGGCTGGTCTTTGCCCCCGGCGAAATGCTGGGGCCGGGCAAGGCCGAGTTGCTGGAGCGGATCGCGCGGACCGGCTCGATCGCGGCGGCGGGGCGCGAGATGGGCATGAGCTACAAGCGCGCGTGGCAGTTGGTCGAGACCATGAACGCGATGTTCCGCGACCCGGTGGTGGAAAGCACGCGCGGCGGCGCGCGGGGCGGCGGTGCGGTGGTGACCGAGACCGGGCACGCCGTTCTGGCGGAATTCCGCGAACTGGAGGCGGTGGCGCAGAGCGCCGGGGCCGAACAGATCGCGCGGCTGACGGGGATGCTGCGCGATATTCCCGTGGAAAAATAACGCTTGCCGCAAGACCCGTCGCGCCGTTATTTCCCGTAAACCATATCGCTTCGAAGGAGAGAATCACATGGGGGTTGCACGGCGGGTACGGGCGGGCATTGCAGGGCTTGGGCTGGGCCTTGCCCTGATCGCACCGGCCTGCGCCGCGGCGGGCGAGGTGACGGTCTTTGCCGCCGCGAGCCTGTCGAACGCCATGGCCGAGATCGAAAGCGCCTTCGAGGCGGATACGCCCCATGGGTTGACCGTATCGCTGGCCGGATCCTCGGTGCTGGCGCGGCAGATCCAGCAGGGCGCACCGGCGGACGTGTTCATCTCGGCAAATCCCGATTGGATGGGCGCGCTGCAGGAGGACGGTCTGATCGCAGAGCACACGCGCACCGATCTTCTGGGCAACCGGATCGTGCTGATCGCGCATGAGCCGCAGCCTCCGGTGGGCGAGATCGGCAAGGGGCTGGACCTGGCGGGGCTGCTGAAGGGCGGCAAGCTGTCCATGGCGCTGGTCGAGGCGGTGCCTGCGGGGATTTACGGCAAGGCCGCGTTGCAGGCCCTTGACCTGTGGGACAGCGTGGCCGCCGACGTGGCGCAGGCCGACAACGTGCGCGCGGCGCTGGCGCTGGTGGCAAGCGGTGCGGCGCCGTTGGGCATCGTCTATGCCACCGATGCGGCAGCGGAGGACCGGGTGACGGTACTGGGCACCTTCCCGGCGGGCAGCCACCCCCCGATCGTCTATCCCGTGGCCGGGATCGAGGGCCGCATGGGCGACGCGGCGGCCGATTTCCTGGCCTTCCTTCGCGGCCCGGCGGCGCGCGCGGCCTTCGAGCGGCAGGGCTTTGTCGTGCTGGGCGAGTGACGCGCATGGGCTGGCTGGGACCGCAGGAATGGGAGGCGGTGGCGCTGTCGCTGAAGGTGTCGCTCTGGGCGACGCTGGCCGCCCTGCCCCTTGGGATCTTCGTGGCCCATGCGCTGGCGCGGTGGTCCTTTCCGGGCAAGCAGTTCCTGAACGGGATCGTGCACCTGCCGCTGATCCTGCCGCCGGTGGTGACCGGCTACCTTTTGCTGCTGAGCTTCGGGCCGCAGGGGCCCTTGGGCGGGCTTTTGCAGGAAATGGGGATCGTTCTGGCCTTTCGCTGGACCGGCGCGGCGCTGGCGGCCGGGGTCATGGGATTCCCGCTGATGGTGCGGGCGATCCGCCTGTCGATCGAGTCGGTGGACCCCAAGCTGGAGCAGGCGGCGGCAACGCTTGGCGCGTCGCGGGCCTGGGTCTTCGCGACGGTGACGCTGCCGCTGATCCTGCCGGGGATCATCGCCGGGGCGATTCTTGGATTTGCCAAGGCGATGGGGGAATTCGGCGCGACCATCACCTTCGTGTCGAACATTCCCGGCGAGACCCGCACCGTGCCATCGGCGATCTATGCCTTCCTGCAGGTGCCGGGCGGCGAGGAATCGGCGATGCGGCTGGTCGTGGTGTCGGTGATCTTCGCCATGGGCGCGCTGCTGGTGTCGGAATGGCTGGCGCGGCGGGCTGCGCGCAGGGTGGTGGGCTGATGACGCTTTCGGTGGATATCCGGCACCGGCTGGGCGATTTCGCTGTCGATGTGACGTTCGAGGCGCCACCCGGCCTGACGGTGCTGTTCGGGCGGTCGGGGTCCGGCAAATCCACGGTGATCAACGCGGTGGCGGGGCTGCTGCGCCCCGAGGCAGGGCGGATCACGGTGGACGGGCAGACCCTGCTGGACGGGGCATCCGGCGTGGAGTTGCCGCCGCACAAGCGTGGCCTTGGCTATATCTTCCAGGAAGGTCGGTTGTTTCCACACCTGAGCGTGCGGCAGAACCTGAAATACGGGCGCTGGTTCCGCAAGCGGTCGCGCGCGGACGTGGCCGAGGTGGTCGAGATGCTGGGCCTCGGCCCGCTGCTGGACCGGCGGCCCGGCGCGCTGTCGGGGGGCGAGAAGCAGCGGGTCGCGATCGGGCGCGCGCTGTTGTCGGACCCGCGCCTTATCCTGGCCGATGAACCGCTCGCGGCGCTGGACGAGGCGCGCAAGGCGGAGATCCTGCCCTATTTCGAGCGGTTGCGCGACGAGGTGTCGGTGCCGATCCTCTATGTCAGCCATTCCGCCGCCGAGGTGGCGCGGCTGGCCACCACGGTGGTGGCGCTGGAAGCGGGCCGCGTTACCGGGCAAGGCCCTGCGGCGGACATCCTGGGCGATCCGATGCTGACGCCGCTTGGCGCGCGGGCGGCGGGCGCGGTGCTGGAGGCGCGGGTGGCGCGGCACCACGACGACGGGCTGACGGAACTCGATGCCGGCGGCGTGGCCCTGTTCGTGCCGCGGCTGGCGCAGATGCCGGGACAGCCCCTGCGCGTCCGCATCGCCGCGCAGGAGGTGGTCCTGTCGCGCGGCGCGCCAGAGGGGCTGTCGGCGCTCAATGTCCTGCCCGGGCGGGTCGAGCGCATCCGCCCCGGAACCGGGCCGGGCGCGATCGTGTCATTGGCCACGCCCGCGGGCACCGTGCTGGCGCGGATCACGCAGCGGTCGGCAAAAATGCTGGACCTGGCCGAGGGTGTCTCCTGCTACGCCGTCGTCAAATCCGTGGCCATCGCCCCCGAGGACGTGGGCGGGCCGGACGGCGCGGCCTGATCCCTGCGCCCTTGATCAGACAGCCAGACGCGCCACCGCGCGCCCAGGACCAGGGCGGCCATGTCCGAGCGGCTGGACCCGCGGGTCGTGGGCGGTGGGGCGCATGACGGTGGTGTAGTCGGCAAGGCAGCTTATCTGCGGCCCCTGCTGGATGATGCGAAAATTGCGCTCGCGCAGGAAGGCCGCGCGGAAGGCATCGGCCAGACGCCCGGTCGGGAAAGTCAGGACCGTGGTGGTGTCCCCGGCGCCGTTCCGCAGACCGTAGACGACGACCTTCCGGCGACCGAACACGAAATCGGCGAACTCGGGCGCGTGTTGTTGCATTCGCGGCATGCTCTCTCCTGCGCTGATGGATCTGTCTCGAGGGTGCCATCGGTCCCGCCACCGGCAAAGGCATTTTCGCTGCAGCGCAGCAAATCGCATTTCCGGCCGGCCCGAGCGCACAAGAATCAAGCACCGTCTGCCGGGATCGGACGGCCCCGCGCCGCCATCGGTCACGCCCTTGGCGCCTGCCCGTTGCGGGTTTGCAAGCCAAGGCGCATCTGTTTTTCGATTTCGATCAGTGCGAAGAACACCACGCCGATGCCGACGATGAGAGCACCATCCCCGAGCGGCACGGCCTGGGTGCCGAAGACTGCCTGAAGCGGCGGCAGGTAGGTAACGGCGAATTGCGCGGCGGTCACGGCGATCACGCAGGCCCAGACGATGTGCGTGCCCTTTGCCGCGGCCCAGGTGAGCGACGTGCCGTGAATGTTTCGGATGAAAAACAGGTGGAAGATCTCGAGCACCACCAGCGTGTTCATCGCGATGGTCTGCGCCAGCGGCAGGGGATAGCCGCGCTCGACCGCGTAGAAATACA
>JAASSQ010000101.1 GCA_021767845.1 Roseovarius sp.
GCCGGGGAAAGCGAGGCGGCCTTCCGCTATCGCCGGACGCGCGATGCGGCGCATGTGGACGGGCTTCTGGCCGTGGGCGAGGATCGGCGGCGGATGCTCAGGGAGCGGCACGCCTATATCCTGGGGCTGCCGCTGACGGCGGCGGGGCCGGGGGCCAGCCCGATGGTCGTCTGGGAGGGCAGCCATCTGGTGATGCGCGGCATGTTCGAGGCCGCGCTGGCCGCCCTGCCGGACCGGGACTGGGCCGAGGTCGATCTGACCGAGGCCTATCACGCGGCGCGGCGCAGGGTGTTCGAGACCTGCAAGCGCGTGGAGATCGCGGCGCAGCCCGGCGAGGCCTATCTGGTGCACCGGTTCGCGCTGCATGGCGTGGCCCCCTGGGCGGACGGGGCCGAGGCGCCGCGCGCGGGCCGGATGATCGCCTATTTCCGCCCCGTGTTTCCGCCCGGCACCCGCGACTGGCTGGAGCGTCCCTGACACCGGCGGGCCGGGCCGCGCCGGGCGCGCGGCGCGGGCGGTCTTCAGTCGGTCGCGCGGCCCAGGCGGGCGGCACGCCCGCCGCGGCGCTTGGCCAGCATCGGGGCGCGGTCGGGCAGGGCGGCCATGATCTCGCGCCGCTCGGCGGGGTCCATCCGCGACCAGCGGGCGATCTCGTCCATCGAGCGGTGGCAACCGGTGCAGATGCGCGCCTCGGGGTGGACGACGCAGACGCGCACGCAGGGGCTTTCGATCTCGTTGCGGGTCCAGACTTTGTCGTCTTTCACGGGGCTGCCCTCAGATGCCTCAACCGGTCCAGTAATCCTTGCAGGATATAGGAGGCGGCGACGTTGTCGATAACCTCGGCGCGACGCTTTCGTGACGCATCCGCCTCGAGCAGGGCGCGTTCGGCGGCCACGGTGGACAGGCGCTCGTCCCAGAAGGTGATCGGCAGGTCGGTCAGCTTTTCGAGGTTGCGGGCGAAGGCGCGGGTGGATTGGCAGCGCGGGCCCTCGGTTCCGTCCATGTTGCGCGGCAGGCCCAGCACGATGCCCGCGACCTCGCGATCGCCGCAGATCTCCAGCAGGCGGGCCGCGTCGAGGCCGAATTTCTTGCGCTTGACTGTCTCCAGCGGCGTCGCCACCGACAAGAGCCGGTCCGACAGCGCCACCCCGATCGTCTTGGTGCCCAGGTCGAGCCCCATGATCGCGCGACCGCCGGGCAGGGCGGCGGCGAAATCCTCGACCGGCTCGCAGATCATTCCGCGACACCGGCGGATTGGGCGGCCTCGCGCAGCAGGGCCATCGCCTCCGCGTTCTCGGCAAAGATGCCCTGTGCCTCGGCCCAGATGGCGCTTGCCTGGTCGGTGTCGCCCAGAACGCCGAGCGCCCGGATCAGGCGGGCCCATTCGGCCGCCGTGCCGCCTTCGGTCGCCAGCCGGTCCGACAGGCCCTGCACCATGCCGCGGACCATCTGCTGACGGTCCTCGGCGCTCATCTCGCCGGCGGCCTGCATGTCCTCGGCGGTCGGGCCGGGGGTCGTGGGCGCCACGGGCGCGGTTTCGGGGGCAGCCTCGGGGGCGGGGGGCAGTTCGTAATCGGTCTCGCCCGCGCGCCAGGCCACTTCCTCGATCCGCTCGCGGATCGGGGCGACCCAGGGGGCGTTGGGCGGGCTTTCGCGCAGCAGGGTATCCCATGTGCGGAAGGCGGCATCGGGGCGGTCCACCTGCATCATGTAGACGCCCATGTAATAGCGCGCAGGCCCGTTGCGCGGGTCACGCTCCAGCGCGGCGCGCAGGGCCTGCTCGGCCTCGCGCGAGACGTAGCCGCCCGCCGACGAGATCATCAGTTCGGCCAAGTAGGCATAGTCGCTGGCGCTGGCGTCCTCGCCCTTGATGTCGATGATGCGGGCCTGCGCGTCGCGCGCGGCGCCGTAATTGCCAAGCGCGGCCTCGTTGCGCGCCAGCAGCGTCAGGCCGCGCAGGTCGCCGGGCCGTTCGGCGATGGTGGCACGCAGCTGCTCCATCAGGCGCAGGAAATCCTCGCTGGCATCCGGGGTGACCGTGGCGGGGGGCACGCGCGCTTCGGCCTCGGCCTGGGTCAGGCGCTCGGCCCGCGCGGCGTCGGATTCGGCAAGGCGGGTCTTGAGCGGCAGGTCGGGATAGCCCGGCGCGCCCAGTTGCATGTAGATCAGCACCGCGCCGCCCGCGATCACGGCCGCCAGCCCCGTGGCCAGCGCCAGCCCGCTGCGGCGGCCCGGCTGCCCGCCGGTGTCGCCGCCCTCGCGCAGCTGCGCGTCGGCGGCCAGAATACGGCGCGAGATCTCGGCGCGGATGCGCTCGGCATCCTCGGCGCCGATGACGCCGCGGGCCGTGTCGCGGTCCACTTCCTTCAACTGGTCGCGATAGACCTGCAAATCATAAGCCGCCGGGGGCTGATCGCCGACGCGGCCCCGCAACAGGGCCAAACCCAGCGTAAGGCTGACGAAAAGCGCAAGCGCGCCGCTGACGATCCAGAAAACCATTGGCCCCCCTTGAAAATGCCACCCCCATTTATCCATGCGGGGCGCGGGAAAAAAGGGGCAAAGCGGCGCAGGCCGCGCCACCGGGGCGGCGGCGTGTCGCAATGTCGCTAATCGGACGCTTTATGCCGCGCCGGGTATCCTTTGGCGGCGTCATGTGTCGCATATCGCAAGAACAGCAGACCGTCTGCGATTCCAACCTGTTCAGAGACCGCGCATGAAACGTTACTCCGCCTTTGCCGTCGCCCGCGAAGCCCTGCGCAACCACATGGGCTGGGAACGGGCCTGGGCCAGCCCCGAGCCGAAGAAGAAATACGATGTCATCATCATCGGCGCCGGGGGGCACGGGCTGGCGACCGCGTATTACCTGGGCAGGAATTTCGGTATCACCAATGTCGCGGTGCTGGAAAAGGGCTGGCTGGGCGGCGGCAACACCGGCCGAAACACCACGATCATCCGCTCCAATTACCTGCAGGATCCGTCGGCGGCGATCTACGAGAAGTCGCGCAGCCTCTACGAGACGCTGAGCCAGGATCTGAACTACAACATCATGTACAGCCCGCGCGGCGTGATGATGCTGGCCCAGACCCAGCACGAGGTGCGCGGCTACGAGCGCACGGCCCATGCCAACGCCCTGCAGGGCGTGGCGACCGAGTTCATCTCGCCCAGCCGGGTCAAGGAGCTGGTGCCGATCATCAATATCGACGGGCCGCGTTACCCGGTGCTGGGCGCGCTGTGGCAGGCGCGCGCGGGCACCGCGCGGCATGATGCGGTGGCCTGGGGCTATGCGCGGGCGTGCAGCGCGATGGGGATGGACATCATCCAGAAATGCGAGGTCACCGGCATCACCCGCGAGGCCGGACGCGTGACCGGCGTGACCACCAATCGCGGCGACATTGCCTGCGACAAGCTGGGCATCGTGGTGGCGGGCCATTCGGGGCACCTGGCCGACATGGCCGGGTTCCGCCTGCCGATCGAATCCGTAGCGCTGCAGGCGCTTGTCAGCGAGCCGATCAAGCCCTGCATGGACGTGGTGGTGATGGCCAACACCGTGCACGGCTACATGAGCCAGTCGGACAAGGGCGAGATGGTGATCGGCGGCGGCGCGGACGGCTACAACAACTACACGCAGCGCGGCAGCTTCCACCATATCGAGGAAACGGTGCGCGCGCTGGTCGAGACCTTCCCGATGATCGCCCGGCTGAAGATGCTGCGCCAATGGGGCGGGATCGTGGACATGACAGGCGACCGCTCGCCCATCCTGTCCCGGACGCCGCTGGAAAACTGCTTCATCAACTGCGGCTGGGGCACCGGCGGGTTCAAGGCGATCCCCGGCTCGGGCTGGGGCTTTGCCGAGCTGATGGCCAAGGGCCATTCGCCGCTTTGCGATGCGTTCAGCCTGAACCGTTTCCGCGAAGGCCGCTTCATCGACGAAAGCGTGGCGGCGGGGGTGGCGCATTGATGACGGCCCTGCGCGAGACCCCTGCGGACGAGTTTCGCCAAGGCCTTTGCAAAGGCCTTGGCCCCCAGACGACTGGAGGCATGACATGCTGATCCTGACCTGCCCCTGCTGTGGCGTGACCGCGGAAGAGACCGAGTTCCATCCCGGTGGCGAGGCGCATCTGACCCGCTACGGCCCCGGATCGAGCGATGACGAGTTCCACGGCTACCTGTTCGAGAAGGTGAACCCCAAGGGCGTGCATTTCGAGCGTTGGCGCCATGCCAATGGCTGCGGCAAGTGGTTCCATGCCGCGCGCTGCACCGTCACGCTGGAAGTCTTCGGCACCTACAGCGCGCAGACCACCGAGCCGCCGCAGCACATCAAGGACAAGATCTCGGCCAAGCGGCCGGGCTGGAGCTGGAGGGAGTTCGCATGAGCACACGTCTGGCCAAGGGCGGCCGCCTGCTGAACCGGGGCAAGCCGCTGGATTTCACCTTCAACGGCAAAAACCTGCGCGGGGTCGAGGGCGATACCCTGGCCTCGGCGCTGCTGGCCAACGACCAGATGCTGGTGGGCCGGTCCTTCAAGTATCACCGTCCGCGCGGCATCGTCGCCAGCGGTGCGGAGGAACCCAACGCGCTGGTGGGGCTTGGCGAAGAGGCCCGGTTCGAGCCCAACCAGCGCGTGACCACTACCGAGCTGTTCGACGGGCTGACCTGCGCCAGCCAGAACCATTGGCCGAGCCTCGAGTTCGACGTGGGCGCGATCAATTCCAGGCTGGCGCGGTTCCTGCCGGCGGGCTTCTACTACAAGACGTTCATCCATCCCCGCCCGTTCTGGAAACATGTCTACGAGCCGATCATCCGGCAGTCCGCGGGCTTGGGCAAGGCACCGCGCGACCGGGACCGCGACCGGTACGAGCATTTCTATGCCTTCTTCGACGTGGTCGTGATCGGCGGTGGCGTGGCCGGTCTGCAGGCCGCCAAGGCCGCCGGTGCGGCGGGCGCCAAGGTGCTGCTGATGGAGCAGACGCCCCATTGGGGTGGGCGCGCGCCCGTCGATGGCGGTTTGATCGAGGGCGCGCCGCCCGAAAATTTCATCGACCGCACGCTGGCCGAACTGGAGGCGATGGAGAACGTCACCCTGCGCACCCGGATGATGGGCGCGGGCGTATACGACCACGGGTATCTGTTGGGCTACGAGCGGGTGGGCGACCATCAGCCGGACGCGCACGGCCCCCGGCATCGCCTGTGGCGCATCCGTGCCGGGCAGATCGTGACCGCTACGGGCGCGATCGAACGGCCGCTCAGCTTTGCGGGCAACGATGTGCCGGGCGTGATGCTGGCCTCGGCCATTCGCGATTACGCGGTGAATTACGGTGTCTCGGTCGGGGACCGCACCGTGGTGGTCACCAACAATGACGACGCCTACCGCACCGCGATCACGCTCAAGCAACTGGGGCTGGAGGTGCCGGCGATCATCGACGCGCGCCCGGGCGGCGGCGGGGCGTTGGCGGCCGAGGCCGTGGCGCTGGGCATCCGGGTCGAGAACGGCCGGGGGGTGGCCTGGGTCAAGGGCCGCAAGCGGGTCGAGGGCGTGGAGATCTGCGCCCAGGCCGGCGAGGGCGCCGCGCTGGAAGAGATCAAGTGCGACGCGGTGGCGATGTCGGGCGGCTGGTCGCCGGTGGTGCACCTGTGGTCGCATTGCGGCGGCAAGCTTTATTGGGACGAGGCCGCGGCGATGTTCCGCCCCGATCCCGACAAGGCGCCCACCGGCGCCGATGGCGAAGGTTTCGTGCGCGCCGCCGGTGCGGCGGACGGGCAGTTCGACCTGGCGGCGGTGTTGGATAATGCCGATGCCGCGGGCAAGGCGGCGGCGCAGGCCACCGGCCACAAACCGCAGGACACGGCCGCGCCCAAGGCCGAGGCCAAGGCCGAGAACCCGATCGAGCCGGTCTGGATGATGCCGCAGGGCGCCAGCATCAAGCTGCGAATGAAAGCGTGGCTGGATTTCCAGAACGACGTGAAGGTGAGTGACGTGCAACTGGCCGCGCGCGAGGGGTTCGAATCCGTCGAGCACGCCAAGCGGTATACCACGCTCGGCATGGCCACGGATCAGGGAAAGTTAAGCAATATCAACGGACTGGCGATCCTTTCGGATGCGTTGGGCCAGCCGATCCCGCAAACCGGCACCACCACCTTCCGCCCGCCCTATACACCGATCTCGCTGGCCTCGATCGCCGGCGAGGCGCGCGACGCGGCGTTCCAACCCATCCGCAAGACCCCGATGCATGACTGGCACGCGGCGCATGGCGCCTATTGGGAGCCGGTGGGCGCGTGGCGCAGGCCCTATTGCTTCCAGCGCCCCGGCGAAACCATCGAGGACGCGGTCCAGCGCGAAGTCAAGGCCACCCGCGACAGCCTCGGGCTGCTGGATGCCTCGACCCTTGGCAAGATCATCGTCAAGGGCCCGGATGCGGGCCGGTTCCTGGACATGCTTTACACCAATATGATGTCCACGCTGAAGCCGGGCCGCTGCCGCTATGGGCTGATGTGCAACGAAAACGGCTTCCTGATGGATGACGGCGTGGTGGCGCGGCTGGATGACGACACCTTCCTGTGCCACACCACCACCGGTGGGGCGGACACGATCCATGCCCATATGGAGGAGTGGCTGCAGACCGAGTGGTGGGACTGGAAGGTCTACACTGCCAACGTGACCGAGCAATACGCCCAGATCGGCGTGGTCGGCCCCAAGTCGCGCAAGGTGCTGGAAAAGCTCAGCGACGACGATCTGAGCGCCGAGGGCCTGTCGTTCATGGGCTGGAAGGACATCGAACTGGCCGGCCTCAAGGCGCGGGCCTTCAGGATCTCGTTCTCGGGCGAATTGAGCTATGAAATCTCCGTGCCTGCGGGCCAGGGCCGGGCGCTCTGGGACAAGCTGCTGGAGGCGGGCGCGGAATTCGGCGTGACCCCCTATGGCACCGAGGCGCTGCACATCATGCGGGCCGAAAAGGGCTTCATCATGATCGGGGACGAGACCGATGGCACGGTGATCCCGCAGGATCTGGGCCTGCATTGGGCGATCTCGAAGAAAAAGGATGACTATCTGGGCAAGCGCGCGCAGGCGCGTAGCCACATGACCGACCCGACCCGCTGGAAACTGGTCGGGCTGGAAACGCTGGACGGTAGCACGCTGCCCGACGGCGCCTATGCCACGGCCGAAGGCGCCAATGCCAACGGGCAGCGCAACGTGCAGGGCCGGGTGACCTCGACCTACCATTCGCCCACGCTTGGGCGCGGCATCGCCATGGGGCTGGTTCTGAACGGGCCGGACCGGATGGGCGACGTGCTGGAGTTTCCCAGGGTGGACGGCCACGTGATCCGGGCCAAGATCGTCGAGCCCATCTTCTACGACAAGGACGGGGAGAAGCAGAATGTCTGAGGCTGTCAGCGCGCTCAACCGCGCGTCCCGCGACGGGTTCGTCAGGGTCGAGGAATGTGGCCTGCAAGGCATGGTCAGCCTGCGCGGCGATCTGGACTCGGCCAAGTTGGCCAAGGCGGTCACGGCAGCGGCGGGGCTGGACGTGCCCGAAACCGGCCGGATCTTGGCGTCGGAAGGGCGCAGTGTCGCCTGGATGTCGCCCGACGAGCTGTTGCTCATCGGCCCTTATGCCGAGGCCGAGCCGATGCGTACGGCGCTCGACACCGAGCTTGCGGGGGAACACGCCCTCGCGGTCAACGTCTCGGACGCGCGCGCCATGTTCCGCCTGTCGGGCAGGGATGCGGACGTGCGCGAGGTGATCGCCAAGCTGTGTCCCGTCGATATGGCCCCCGGCGTCTTTGAGCCGGGGCGCTTCCGGCGCACGCGGATGGCGCAGATCCCGGCGGCGATCTGGATGCCGGAGCCCGGCGAGATGCGCGTCGTCTGCTTCCGCTCGGTCGCGGACTACGCGATGACGCTGCTTGGCAACGCGGCGGACAAGGGCGGCGAGGTGGGCGTTTTCGCTTGACGCCCCGCTGAACGCGGCGCCCGGCGGGCCAAGCGCCCGCTGCTCCCATTATCGCCCAGATTCCACCCTATCGCTGCCACGCGGCACGTTTAAACCCAATCCGTCGGCGTGAAGGCCGTCGGGAACGAAAGCGTGTCGAATGCCGGTTTTTACGACCTATGCCTTGGGCGAATCCCACATTTCCGTATCCGGGGGCGAGCAGCTTTCGGGGTTCACGCAAGGCGACGGCTCGCACCTTGTGGGAGAGACCATAACGCTCAACGCGAATGCGTGGGAAGCGGTCAGCATTCTCGATTCGGAAAGCGATTTCGATGACAGCGACACCAGCCAGTCGCTGAATGGCGCACAGAGTTTCGATGGCACCGCCTATTCGGGCGGTGAACGCGTCGAGGCGGAATACGAACTGACGCTGCAGGATCCGAGCGGCAACAGCTACACGGTGCTGGGGTTCAACATCAATGAGGCCGGCGTCAGCCCGTCCTACGGCACTGTCGAGGGACTGGCCTTTGTGGGCGGGGTGGGCGGTTTTCCCCCGATCGGTGTTCCCCTGACCGTGGTGTCGGCCAGCGAAGGCCCCTCGCGGCCCTATGCGTCCCTGGCCTCGCCGCCCTGTTTCGTGGCCGGAACCCTGATCGAGACACCGGCGGGGCCGGTCCCCGTGGAAACCCTGGCTGCCGGTGACATCGTGAACACGATGGATCACGGGCCGCAGCCGCTCCGCGACGTGGGGCAGGCGCGGTTCCCCGCACCCGTGCTGGACAGCGACCCGCGCTTCCGCCCGGTTCTTGTGCGCCGCGATGCCTTCGGGCCGGGATGCCCCGCGCACGACACCCACCTGTCGCAACAGCATCGCGTTCTGATCGCCGGCTGGCGGACCGAGTTGTTCTTCGGCGAACCCAACGTTCTGGTGCCGATCAAGAAGCTGGTCAACGGCAGGACGATCCTGATCGACGATTCTTTCGGCGCGGTCACCTATGTGCATCTGTTGTTCGACAGGCACGAGATCGTCTGGGGCGATGGCTTGCCGAGCGAGAGTTTTCACCCCGGTATCGCGACCGAACCCTGTGCCACACGGGACGAGCTGTCGCTGATGTTCCCCGAGGTCTTGGGCGCGGCAAGCCATGCGCGTGCCGCGCGCCCCTGTATCCAGGATCGCCGCGCGCGGGTTCTTGCCTGATCCGGCAACACGCCTGCCAAATCCGAAACAAGGACGGGTTTCACAAGGAAACCTACGCCGGGGTCTTGACCTCTCGGGTGCGCGGCTACCATGTAGTCCAGCAGAAATTGTTGCAACGAACAGGGGGCCCGATATGGCTTTTGAACTTCCCGATCTTCCCTATTCCCACGATGCGCTTGCCGATTACGGCATGTCGCGCGAAACGCTGGAATATCACCACGACATCCACCACAAGGCCTATGTGGACAATGGCAACAAGGCCATTGCCGGGACCGAGTGGGAAGGCAAGCCCGTGGAAGAGATCATCAAGGGCACCTATGACCCCAAGGCCGTGGCGCAAAACGGCATCTTCAACAACGCCTCGCAATACTGGAACCACAACCAGTTCTGGGAAATGATGGCGCCCGGAGGCACCGGCATGCCCGGCGAGCTGGAAAAGGCGCTGAACGAGGCGTTCGGCTCGGTGGACAAGTTCAAGGAAGAATTCGCCGCCGCGGGCGCGGGCCAGTTCGGCTCGGGCTGGGCGTGGCTTGTCAAGGACACCGACGGCAGCCTGAAGGTGACCAAGACCGAGAACGGTGTGAACCCGCTGTGCTTCGGTCAGACCGCGCTTCTGGGCTGTGATGTGTGGGAACATTCCTATTACATCGACTTCCGCAACAAGCGCCCGGCCTACCTGCAGAACTTCTTGGACAACCTGGTGAACTGGGAAAACGTCGCCTCGCGCATGTAAGCGCGGTTTACCGCGATCGTTTTGGACCCCGCGCCGCCCGGCGCGGGGTTTTTCATGCGCCCTTGATGCAGATCATCACCTTTTCGCACGCTTCGGTCATGCTTACGTCAGGGATGTGGATACAAGAGAGAAGGAGGATGACGATGACAGAGCTTGCAAACGGCACGTGGGTTCTGGTGGCCGATGGCGAAAAGGCCCTGTTCC
>JAASSQ010000102.1 GCA_021767845.1 Roseovarius sp.
CTGGATGGCGAGCTGCAATCGCTGCGCAAGGCCAACCAGCAGCTGCGCGACAACAACGCGGCCCTGCGCGAGGCCAATGCGCAAGGCGTGGGGCAGCCGCATCTCATCAACAAGTCGATGCTGGCCGAGCTGGAGGCGCTGCGCGCCAGCCACGCGGCCGACCGGGCCGAGGCCGAGACGATCCTGGCGGAACTGGACCGGATCCTGGACGGCGACGCGGCCGGCGATGACGCAACCCAATCGGAGGATGCCTGATGCCCGAGGTCGAGATCGAGATCGGCGGACGCAGTTTCGAAGTGGCCTGCCAGGAGGGCGAAGAGCACTACCTGCACGCCGCCGCCAAGATGCTGGACGAGGAAGCCGGGGTTCTGACCGCCCAGATCGGGCGCATCCCCGAGGCGCGGATGCTGCTGATGGCGGGGCTGATGCTGGCCGACAAGGCGGCCGGGATGCAGGACAAGCTGCGCGCCATGGAAGACCGGGTGGCCGAGAAGGAAGCCGAGCTGGAGCAGCTGCGCAACGCGCCCCGGCCTGAGCCGGAGCGCGTGGAAGTGCCGGTGGTGCCGGAGGGCGTGTCGGATGCGCTGGCCGAGATCGCGGCGCGCGCCGAGGCGCTGGCCGACCAGGCCGAGGGCGGGGACAAGGCGGGCGCGGGCGCGGGCGGCTGAGGCCGCCGCGCGGCCCGTCGCGATCAGGCGTTGGCTTCGCGGATCTTGTCGGCGGCGTCCTTGTCGTAGGTCACGCCTTCCTTGTCGAACAGCTGATCGAGTTCGCCCGACAGGGTCATCTCGGTGATGATGTCGCAGCCGCCCACGAATTCGCCTTTCACGTAGAGCTGCGGGATGGTGGGCCAGTCGGAATAGTCCTTGATGCCCTGGCGGATCGCCTCGTCGGCGAGCACGTTCACGTCCTTGAAATCCACGCCCATGTAGTTGAGCACGCCCGCCACGCGGCTGGAAAAGCCGCATTGGGGCATGTCCTTGGTGCCCTTCATGTAGAGCACCACGTCGTTGGATTTCACGGTTTCGTCGATCTGGGTCTTTGCGTCGGCCATGTCTAACCTTCTAGTCCTTCTGGTCTTTCGCTGTCCCGGCCGGGCCGGGGCCGCGGCCCCGGGGGGCGGGGGGTTGATAACTCGGGGCGTCCTCGTTGATCGGGAAATCGGCGCGCTTGTTCCGTGAGGGACCATATAACCACCAGCGCCTGATTTCCAACCATGCGGCCCAGACGAAGATGACGACGAAGGGGATCAGGACCACCAGCGCCCAGGGGTGCGCGATCAGCGATTGCGGATCGGCCATCTCGAAGGGGTAGCGGATGTCTGCGTCGTCGGCTGGCAAGCGGGCCTCGCTTTCGGGCGGCGCGGTCTGGGGCTCGGGCGGGGGCCGGGCCGGGGGCGCGGATCATGGGCGCGCGGTCAGGTGTCGTCCTTGTCGGGGTCATCGGTCTTGCCGGTCGTGCCGGCGCGGGCCTTGGCCGCGTCCTTGAGCGCGGCGCGCTTGGCATGGGCCGGCACGAAGCCGCGGGCGTATTGCTGCGGGTCGCGGGTGACGCGGATGACGCTGCCATGCCCGCCGCCCAGCCCGCCCGAGTGATACCCGGTGTCGATCAGCTGATCGCCCTGGCCCGGTTCGCTGCCGCGCCGCGCCTTGTCGCGTTCGGCGCGCGCCCGCACCCGGGCCAACGCCGCGACCAGGCCGATCACGGCGAAGACCCCGAGGATGAGGAGCGCGCCCTCCATCGTCTCAGCCCGGGGCCTTGGTGGTCAGCGCCAGCGCGTGCAATTCACCCTGCGAGCCATCCATCTTGCCCTTGAGCGCGGCATAGACGGCGCGCTGTTGCTGCACGCGGTTCATGTCCTTGAACGAGGCGTCGATCACCTCGGCGGCGTAGTGGTTCCCGTCGCCCGCCAGATCGGTGATGGTGATCTGGGCATCGGGGAACTCGGCGCGGATCAGATCCTCGATTTCCTGGGCTTGCATTGGCATCTGCGCGATCTCCTGCTTGGTCGTGGTAAAAATGTAGAGTGGTGGCGGGCACGGCGCAAGGCAGGGCGCGGCCGGCCGGGTGCCGGGCGCGCGCGTGCATGCGCCGGAGAGGGGGCGCCACGGCGGGGGCGGGGCCCCGCGCCGGGGTCAGTCGAAGGTGGCGGCGAACGCCCCGCGATAGGCCTCGGACAGCTCGGCCAGGGGGGCTTCGGAGCCACCGATGCGGACGGTGTCGCCGGTGAACTTGCCGACCGTGCGGATCGGCACCCCAGCGCGGCCTGCCGCGATCATCAGCGCCTCGGCCTGGTCGAAATTGCAGGCGATGAGGTAGCGGCCCTGATCCTCGCCGAAGAGCGTCGGGGTGTCGGCGTCGTCGAGATGCACGCCGACGCCCGCGGCCTCGGCCATCTCGAAGGCGGCCAGCGCCAGCCCGCCATCCGACAGGTCGGTGCAGGCCTTGATGAAGGCGTGGTTGTCGCGGATGAAATCGCCGTTGCGCTTCTCGGCCTCCAGATCGACGGGTGGGGCGTCGCCCTCGACGCGGTTGTAGACCTCGGCCAGCAGGGCGGACTGGCCCAGGTGGCCGGTCTCGTCGCCCAGCAACAGGGCGACGTGGCCGTCGCGCGCCTCGCCGGTGATGGCGGTTTCGGGATCGCGGATCAGGCCCACGGCGCCGATGGTGGGGGTGGGCAGGATCGCCTGACCGTCGGTTTCGTTGTAAAGCGACACGTTGCCCGACACGATCGGCATGTCGAGCGCGGCCACCGCCGCGCCGATGCCCTTGATCGCGCCGACGAACTGGCCCATGATCTCGGGCTTTTCGGGGTTGCCGAAATTCATGTTGTCGGTGGTCGCGAGCGGCACCGCGCCAAGCGCGGTGAGGTTTCGATAGGCCTCGGCCACGGCCTGCTTGCCGCCCTCGACCGGGTTGGCCTTGACGTAGCGCGGCGTCACGTCCGAGGTGAAGGCCAGCAGCTTGTCGGTGCCGTGCACCCGGATCAGCCCCGCGCCCTGGCCCGGCGTGCGGGCGGTGTCGGCCATCACCATCGTGTCGTATTGTTCATAGACCCACTGGCGCGAACAGTAGTTGGGCGAGGTGATCAGCGCGCGCAGCCCGTCGATCGGATCGACGCCCGGCACCGAGGCCGGGTCGAGCGGTTCGGCCGGCGGCGTTTCCACCCACGGGCGGTCGTACTCGGGCGCGTTGCCCGACAGCGCCTTGAGGGGCAGGTCGGCCTTGACCGTGTTGTTGTGCATGATGAGGAAGCGGTCCTCGGGGATGGTTTCGCCGACGATGGCGAAATCCAGATCCCATTTGTCGAAGACGGCCTTGGCCTCGGCCTCTTTCTCGGGGCGCAGGACCATCAGCATCCGTTCCTGGCTTTCCGAGAGCATCATTTCATAGGCGGTCATGCCCTCTTCGCGGCAGGGCACGTCCTCGAGGTTGAGGCGCACGCCGAGGTTGCCCTTGTCGCCCATTTCCACGGCCGAGCAGGTGAGGCCCGCCGCGCCCATGTCCTGGATCGAGATCACCGCGCCGGTGGCCATCAGTTCCAGCGTGGCTTCCATCAGGCGCTTTTCGGTGAAGGGGTCGCCGACCTGCACGGTGGGGCGCTTTTCGTCGATCGACTCGTCGAATTCGGCGCTGGCCATGGTGGCGCCGCCGACCCCGTCGCGCCCCGTCTTGGCGCCGAGATAGACCACGGGCATCCCCACGCCGGAGGCGGCCGAGTAGAAGATCTTGTCGGCATCGGCCAGCCCGGCGGCAAAGGCGTTCACGAGGCAGTTGCCGTTATAGGCGGGATCGAAGCGCACCTCGCCGCCCGCGCAAGGCACCCCGAAGCAGTTGCCGTAGCCTCCGATCCCCTCGACCACGCCATGCACCAGTTGCCGGGTCTTGGGGTGGTCGGGTTCCCCGAAGCTGAGCGCGTTCATCGAGGCGATGGGCCGCGCGCCCATCGTGAACACGTCGCGCAGGATGCCGCCTACGCCGGTCGCGGCGCCCTGGTAGGGCTCGATATAGGAGGGGTGGTTGTGGCTTTCCATCTTGAAGATGACGGCCTGCCCGTCGCCGATGTCCACGACGCCCGCGTTCTCGCCCGGGCCGCAGATCACCTGCGGGCCCTCGGTGGGGAGGGTGCGCAGCCATTTCTTGGACGACTTGTAGGAGCAATGCTCGTTCCACATGGCCGAGAAGATGCCCAGTTCGGTGAAGCTGGGTTCGCGGCCGATGATGTCGAGGATGAGCTGGTATTCGTCGGGCTTGAGGCCGTGGGCCTCGATCAGTTCGGGCGTGATTGCCGGGTCCTGCATCTGAAAGGAATCCCCCTGGGTGGTCCGGTTGCGGCCTCTTTAGTGCATGGCGCGCGCGGGGGGAAGGGGGGCGCCGTGCTGCTGTGCGGGGTGGTGTCTGGGCGTTGCCCAGCGTGACCGCCGGGCCGGACGGGTGGGTCACGTGGCGCAGGCACCGCTGGCGGCCGGTGCTTGACGCGGCGTCCGGCATGGCGTTCCACTGGCGCGGCGAGACGGCGGAGGGATCATGGAGCGACTGGAGAACCCGTGGCGGGGCAAGGGCCTGCCCGATGACGTGCTTGCCGGTGCGCCGTGGCCCAGCGTGGATGCGGCGGCGCCGCGAGCCCTGCTGGCGCGTTGCCCGGCGGCGGCGGAGACGCCATTGGTAGAGGTGGCGGGCCTTGGACCGCGCCTCTGGATCAAGGACGAGCGCGGGCGCATGGGGCTGGGCAGCTTCAAGGCGTTGGGCGCGGCCTACGTGATCGCCCACGAGGCGGCGCAGACCGGCGCCGCCGACCTGTCGCGCGCGCTGAGGGGGCGGACCTACGTGACGGCGAGCGCGGGCAATCACGGCTTGTCGGTGGCCGCGGGCGCGCATGTCTTCGGGGCGCGGGCGGTGGTTTACCTGTCGGACACCGTGCCCGAGGGGTTCGCCGCGCGGCTGCGCGCCAAGGGCGCCGAGGTGGTGCGCGCGGGCGCCGATTACGCGGCCAGCATGGACGCGGCCGAGGCGGCGGCGGGCGACAAGGGCTGGACGCTTCTGTCGGACAGTTCGTGGCCGGGCTATTTCGATCTGCCGCACCGGCTGATGGAAGGCTACCTGGCGATGGCGGCCGAGGCGGCGCGGCAGATGCCCGAGCCGCCCACGCATGTCTTTCTGCAGGCCGGGGTCGGCGGGCTGGCCGGGGCGGCGGCGGCGTGGTTCCGGCAGGTCTGGGGTGACGGGCCGCGGATCGTGGTGGTGGAGCCCGAGGCGGCCCCGGCACTGATCGCCTCGATCCGGGCGGGCCGGTCGGTGGAAACCGACGGGCCGGTCTCCAACATGGGGCGGCTGGATTGCAAGGCGCCGTCGCTCATCGCGCTGAAGGGGCTGGCGCGGGACGCCGATGCCTTTGTCACGATCAGCGATGCCGAGGCGGGCGCGGTGCTGGCCGATCTGGCGGAACGCGGGCTGGCCTCGACCCCGTCGGGGGCGGCGGGGGTGGCCGCGATGGGGCTGTCGGACCTAAACCCCGAGGCGCGCTGCCTGTGCATCCTGAGCGAAGAGGCCGGCGCGTGAGCCTGCCGCGCGGCTTTGACGTGGCGGAGTATCGCGACCGGCTGGCACGGGCGCAGGGGCGCATGGCCGACGCGGGGCTGGGCGCGCTGCTGCTGACGACCGAGCCGGAGGTGCGCTATTTCACCGGGTTCCTGACCCGGTTCTGGGAAAGCCCCAGTCGCCCGTGGTTCCTGGTGCTGCCGGCGCAGGGCGATCCGGTGGCGGTGATCCCGTCGATTGGTGCTGCGCTGATGGACCGGACATGGCTGCGCGACATTCGCACATGGGCCGCGCCGGACCCTAAGGATGACGGCGTGAGCCTTTTGGCCGAGGCGCTGCGCGAGGCGGGCGGTCCGGTGGGGGTGCCGTCGCACGGGGAGACGCATCTGCGGATGCCGCTGGCCGATTTCGACCGGCTGAAGGCGCAGAGCGGGCTGGTCTTTACCGATGACCGGAGGATCGTGGCGGGCTGCCGTGCGATAAAATCGGCGGCCGAGATCGCCCGGATCGAGGCGGCCTGCGCCGTGGCGGGGCGGGCCTTTGACCGGGTGGGCGAGATCGCCGCGCCGGGAGTGTCGCTGGCGCAGGTGTTCCGGCAATTCCAGCGGCTGCTGTTGGAGGAGGGCGCGGATTGGGTGCCCTACCTTGCGGGCGGCGCGGGGCCCGAGGGCTATGCCGACGTGATCTCGCCCGCGACGGACGCGCCGCTGGTGCAGGGCGATGTGCTGATGCTGGATACCGGCGCGGTGCTGGACGGGTATTTCTGCGATTTTGATCGGAATGTCGTGATCGGGTCGGCCGGGGCGGTCGCGCGGGCCGCCCATGCGCGGCTGATCGAGGCCACGCAGGCGGGGCTGGAGGCGGCGCGGCCCGGGGTGCGGGCCTGCGATGTCTGGCGCGCGATGGCGCGGGTCGCCGGGGCGGACGAGGCGGCGGGCCGGATGGGGCATGGGCTGGGGATGCAGCTAACCGAGGGGCTGTCGCTGAGCGCGGCGGATGAAACAGTGCTTTGCCCCGGCATGGTCATCACGCTGGAACCCGTGGTGCGGACCGCGCCGGGCCGCATCATGGTGCACGAGGAAAACATCGTCATCACCGAAGGCGGGTCGCGCGCCCTGTCGCCGCTGTCGGGCGCGGACCTGCGGGTGGTGTGAGGCGCCGCCCAAACGCGCGGCGAAGCGCCCTGAAAACGGGCAGTTTTGAAACCCCGAATGGCCGAGGGCAAAAAAAAGGCCGAGCACTAAGCTCGGCCAAAGTCCAACAGGGAGGTATGATGGTGACGCGCTAAGCAATCACCGTCACGAGCGGGATTTAGGGATTACGCTTGAGGCGATCAAGGAAAATCGCGACACATATTCAGCATGTCCGATATGCGTTTCATGCATAGCGTATTCGGGATCTGCCCGGATTGTCAGCGTTGCGCCTGTTCCCTGATCTTCTTGCGGTAGGTGATGATCTCGTCCTGCACGAATTCGCGGAACGCGGCGATGCGCTTGGATTGGCGCAGTTCCTCGGGGTAGGCGAGGAAAACCGGCACCTCGACCGAATGCACGTCGGGCAGGACGCGCACGAGGTCGGGGAAATCGTGGGTCAGGTAATCGGGCAGCACGCCGATGCCGAGATTCTGCAGAACGCCCTGCAGCACGCCGAAATAGTTGTTCACCGTCAGAAGCGATGGGATGTCATGCGTCATCAGCTCGTTGACCAGCGTGGCGCCCGCGCCCACCTGCGCCGAGCGCGGGTTCTGGCAGATCAGCCGGTGCTGCTGCAGATCGTCGGGCGTTTCGGGGGTGCCGCGGCTGGCGAGGTAATCGGGCGAGGCAAAGAGGCACATATGCACGCTCATCAGCCGCTTGCGGATCAGGTCGGCCTGGCTGGGTTCCTTCATGCGGATGGCGACATCGGCCTCGCGCATGGGCAGGTCGAGCACGCGTTCCTCGAGCATCAGGTCGATCTTGAGGTCGGGATACTTGGCATAGAGATGCGGCAGGCGCGGGGCCAGCCAGAGCGTGCCGAACCCGATCGTGGTGGTCACGCGCAATTCGCCGAAGACCTCTTCCTCGCTGTCGCGGATGCGCGCGGTGGCGGCATCGAGCCGCTTCATCATCGCGCGGGTCGCGTCGAAGAGAAGCTCGCCCTGTTCGGTGAGAATCAGCCCCCGCGCATGGCGGTGAAACAGGGTGGTGTTGAGCGATTCCTCAAGCGCGCGCACCTGCCGCGACACCGCCGATTGAGACAGATGCAGCAGATCGCCCGCATGAGTCAGGCTGCCCGCATCGGCCACCGCATGAAATATTCTGAGTTTGTCCCAATCCATACCCGCAACTTTCGATTCAGCCTCGCCCCGAGGACCGCAATACCAGAAAAACCCTTCGAGGCCACAGCACAGGATCGCCGATTTGCCCAGTTTTCCCTTTGTAGGTCACTAATTATGACCTAATATCGGTATATAATTATGCAAGGTGCATGCCACCGGAAGGGAGACGCGCGATGAGCCATCAAAAAGTATCCCTGAGTGACCGTTTCGACCTGGAGAAATCCCCCGTCCTGCTGAACGGCACACAGGCGCTGGTGCGGCTGATGCTGATGCAGGCCGCCCGCGACAGGGCGGCGGGGCTGAACACGGCGGGCTATGTCACCGGCTATCGCGGATCGCCGCTTGGTTCGGTGGACATGCAGATGATGCGCGCCGAAAAGCATTTGAAAGAGGCCGGTATCCTGTTCGAGCCGGGCCTGAACGAGGATCTGGCCGCGACCGCGCTTTGGGGCAGCCAGCAGGCCGAGCTGCGCGGCGAGGGCAAGTATGACGGCGTGTTCGGGCTTTGGTACGGCAAGGGGCCGGGGGTGGACCGTTCGGGCGACGTGATGCGCCATGCCAACATGGCCGGCAGTTCCAGATACGGTGGTGTCCTGATGGCGATGGGCGACGACCACACGGGCGAATCCTCGACCGTGTGCCACCAGTCCGACTGGGCGATGGTGGATGCCTATATGCCCGTCCTGTCGCCCGCCGGTGTCCAGGAAATCCTGGATTACGGGCTTTACGGCTATGCGCTGAGCCGGTTCGCGGGCGTGTGGTGCGGGCTGAAGACGATGAAGGACACCGTCGAGGTCACGAGCGTCGTCGATGGCCGCCCCGACCGGATGCAGTTCGTCACGCCGGACTTCGAGATGCCCGAGGGCGGGTTGAACATCCGGCTCGGCGATCACTGGATCCCGCAGGAAGCGCGGATGATCGACCACAAGAGGTTCGCCGCCGAAGCCTTTGCAAACGCGAACAAAATCGACAAACGTGTCTGGGGCAAGCCGGGGGCGAAGATCGGCTTCGTGGCGGCGGGCAAGAACTGGCTGGACCTGGTGCATGCGCTGGACCTTCTGGGGATCGACGCGGCCGAGGCCGAACGGCTGGGGATCACCACCTACAAGGTGGGACAGACCTTCCCGATGGACATGAAGGGCTTTCATGACTGGGCCGAGGGGCTGGACCTGATCGTGGTGGTCGAGGAGAAGCGCAAGCTGATCGAGATCCAGATCAAGGAGGCGATCTTCGACGATCGCCGGGGCCGGCGCGTCTATGGCTGGTACAAGGGCGGTGCGGGCGGCCTGCATTCCGAGGAACTGTTCCCGACCCGCATGGCGCTGGACCCGGTGATGATCGCCGAGAAGATCGGCACCATCCTGGTCGAGGAGGGCCGCGGCACCGAGCGCGTCAAGGCCGGGCTGACCGAGATCGCCGAGGCCAGGAAGGCCGACGACGCCGAGGAGATCGCCAGCCGCCTGCCGTATTTCTGCGCGGGCTGTCCGCACAACACCTCGACACGGGTGCCCGAGGGCAGCCGCGCCTATGCCGGGATCGGCTGTCACATCATGGCGCTGTGGATGGACCGCGAGACCAGCGGCTACACGCATATGGGCGGCGAGGGCGCGAACTGGATCGGGGAGGCGCCGTTCTCGACCCGCGAGCACGTGTTCCAGAACCTCGGGGACGGCACCTACAACCATTCCGGGGTGCTGGCGATCCGGGCCGCCGTGGCGGCGGGGACGAACATCACCTACAAGATCCTCTACAACGATGCGGTGGCGATGACCGGCGGGCAAGGCAACGAGGGCGGATTGACCCCCGAGCGCATCGTGGCCGAGTTGCGGGCCATGGGCGTGCGCGAGGTGGCGGTCGTCTTCGACGAGAAGGAAGAGCCCGAGCGCAGCCTTTTCCCGAGCGACATCGGCTGGCATCCTCGTGCCGAGTTGTCGGATGTCCAGGAAAAGATGCGTCATATCAAGGGCGTGTCGGCCATTGTTTACGTGCAGACCTGCGCCGCCGAAAAGCGCCGCCGCCGCAAGCGCGGCTCGTTCCCCGATCCCGACAGCCGGGTGTTCATCAACACCGATGTCTGCGAGGGCTGCGGCGATTGCGGCGTTCAGTCGAACTGCGTGGCGATCACGCCGGTGGAGACCGAACTGGGCCGCAAGCGCGCCATCGACCAATCCGCCTGCAACAAGGATTTCAGCTGTCTAAA
>JAASSQ010000103.1 GCA_021767845.1 Roseovarius sp.
CCCGCAGTTCAGCCCCGAGAACACCCCCGACGACGCCCCCCCGCGCCGCGTGAAGAACCCGTGGCGCAGCGGGGCAAGGCTGTCGGCGGTGATGATTTCCAGCGTCATGCGTCCAGTCCCGGCGGCGGGGCCGCGGCTTCGGGGTAAAGGCCCAGTATCTTGAAGAGCGTCCCCATTTCCTGCGGATGGGTCAAGCGCCGATGTGCCGCCACATGCGCCTCCAGCGCCGCACCCTCCAGCTTGGCTGCCAGCGCCTGGGCGCGCGCGGTGATGCCCAGCCGTTCCAGAAACACCCCTTGCGCGGTCAGCCGCGTGTGCCGCGCGGGCGCGGCGGCACGGGCCAGCGCCTCGAAATCCACATGCGCGGTCAGGTCCGCCGATCCCGGCGTGTCCAGCGGGTCGGCGCGCGTATGCCCGCGCACCGCCTGCAACGTGTCACCCAGCGACCGCCAGTCGCCGTAATCCACGATCAGCGCCGCGCCGCCGTGGCCCGCGATCCGCGCCCCGATCTCCGCGGCCGCCGCCTGCGCCGCCGGGCACAGCTCCACGATATCGCCGTCGCGCGTATCCTCCAGCCGGTGCGCCAGCGCGCCCACCTCCTTGACCTCGCTCAGCCCGATGGCCAGGCGGCCGTCGCGCAACCCCACGCAGCGTTCGCGCCAGCCCGCGCCCTCGCGCTGCACCTGCCGCACGGGCAGGGCGTCAAAGAACTCGTTGGCCAGCAGGAACAGCGGCGCATCGGGCAACGCGCCCGCATGGTCGTGCCACGCGATATCGTCGCGCCCGAGCGTTTCGGCCTGCACCGCGCGCAAGGCGGGCGAGGTCTCGACCAGGTGCACCCGTGCCGCGTCGTGAAACCCCGGCACCGCGCGGGTGGCGCGCAGCACATCGGCCATCAGCGTGCCGCGCCCAGGGCCGCATTCGGCCAGAACGAGGGGCGCGGGCGCCCCCTGGTCCAGCCACGCCTGCGCCAGCGCCAGGCCCAGAAGCTCGCCGAACATCTGGCTGATCTCGGGGGCGGTGGTGAAATCGCCGCCCGCGCCCAGCGGATCGCGCCTGGCGTAATAGCCGTGCTCGGGATGCATCAGGCACTCGGCCATGTAATCGGCGATGGTGATCGGCCCGTCGGCCCGGATGCGCGCGCTCAGGATGTCGGCCAGCGCGCTCATGCCCGCGCCCGGCGCGCCCAGAGGACAAAGCCCGCCCCCAGCACCACCATCGGCAACGACAGAAGCTGCCCCATGCTCAGCCCCCAGTCGCCGGCCTGCACCACGTATCCCATCGGGTTTCCGGCGGTGATGAACTGCGGATCGGCCTCGCGCACGAATTCCACCACGAAGCGCGACAGGCCATAGCCCGCGAAGAACACGCCGGTCGCCAGCCCCGGCCGCTTCAGCGCGCCGCGCGCCCAGACCAGCCACAGCAGCACCGCGCCCAGAACCAGCCCTTCCAGCCCCGCCTCGTACAGCTGCGAGGGGTGGCGCGCACACGCCCCCTCCACGCCGGGACAATCCTGCGCGCGCGGGCCGGGAAAGATCACGCCCCAGGGCAGGTCGGTGGGCCGGCCCCACAGCTCGGCATTGATGAAATTCGCGATCCGTCCCAGCAGCAGGCCTGCGGGCGTCGCCATGCACAGCACATCGGCCACCGACAGCCACGGGATGCCACGCCGCCACGAAAACAGGATGCAGGCCACCACGACGCCCAGCAGCCCCCCGTGAAAGGCCATACCGCCCTGCCACACCTTCAGGATCTCGGCTGGGTGCGCCAGGTAATAGCCCGGCTGGTAGAACAGCACGAATCCCAGGCGCCCGCCCAGGATCACGCCCAGGATCACCCAGGTCAGCAGATCCTCGACCGCGCGGGCATCCATCGGCGCTTCGCCGCCGGGCCACAGATGCGGCCGCCGCACCGTGGCCACCACCAGCCGCCAGCCGATCACGATCCCCACGATATAGGCCAGCGCATACCAGCGCAGCGCGAACTCCATCCCGAAGATCGAAATGGAAAAGATCTCGGGCGAGATGTCGGGAAAGGGGATCGCGGCTTTCATGGCGTCTTCCTGCCCTCGGCGCTCGGGGGAAGTCAATCCTTGTCCCCGCGCGCTGCAGGCTCCATATAGAAGGCGACACGACAGGCGGAGAGACCCATGCAAAGCCGCAACAAGGTTCTGGACGACATCTCGCAACTGATGACCAACGCGATGGGCGTGGCCCAGGGCGCCCGCGAAGAGGCCGAGACGGCCATGAAATCCATGCTCGACCGCTGGCTGGCCGACCGCGATTTCGTCACGCGCGAGGAATTCGATGCCGTCCGCGCGATGGCCCAGAAGGCGCGCGAGGAAAACGAGGCGCTCAAGGCCCGGATCGAGGCGCTGGAAAACGCGGCCAGGTAACGCCGCGCGCCGTGCTCGCGTCCCCCTTTCCAATTCCGCAAAAGGTCGGCGTCCCGTCATGAGCACGCCCCACCCCGGACAAAGGCCCCTGCGCCCCGCCGCGCCGCAATCCGGCGCGCCGCGTTTCCTGTGGGTGCTGGTCGGCATCATGGCCGGGATCGAGGCCGTTCTGGGCCTGTCGGGCGCGGGCTATCTCGGGCCGCCCGACCTGCGCTGGACGGCGTTCCGCTTCGGGGCCTTCTGGGTGCCGATCCTCGATGGGCAGGTCATGCCGCTCTACCCGGGGCAGGGCGTGGCGATGTTCCTGACCTACGCCTTCCTGCATGGCGGGCTGGCGCACCTGGCGCTGAACGGCGTGGTGCTCCTGTCGCTGGGCAAATTCGTGGCCGAGCGGATCGGCCCGGCGCGCACCCTGTGGCTGTTGCTGCTGGCGGCGGTCGCGGGCGGGGCGGGCTTCGGCTTCCTGTCCTCGGGTGGTGCGCCGATGGTGGGCGCGTCGGGCGCGGTCTTCGGCCTCATCGGGCTGTGGCAATGCTGGGACTATCGCGCGCGCCGCCGCGCGGGCCTCCCCGTCCGGCCCGTGCTGGGCGCGATCGTCGCGCTGGCGGTGGCCAACGTGGTGCTCTTCGTCTTCCTCTACGGCGGCCTGGCGTGGGAGGCGCATCTCGGCGGCTGGCTCGCCGGGTGGGTCTCGGGCTTCGGCTTCGCACGGCCCCGCTGGCGGATCTGAGCCGCGCGCGCTCCTCGGCTGACCGCTGCGTCATCTCGCCTGAAATGCCGGCCTTTTTGGGCCGGGCCGTGGTGCGGGTGAAGCGGGCGCAAGCTCGTGAAATGCCCGATGGTCCGACATCGCCCCGAGGGCAGGGCGCCGAAGCAGGCCGCCATCCTCGGATGCGATGGTCCGCGCAAACAGGGCCTGCCACCCCATCCGGTAAGCACGCATGCCCCGGCGCGGGCCGGATCAGGCGCCGCCGCCGGGTTCGATCATGAAACAGGTGACCTGCTTGGCCTGAAGCCTGCGGCAGGCCAGGTCGGCGGTCTCGCGGGTCAGGCCCATGAAATTCGCGTCGAACCCGGTCGGCCGCTTGACCACCTTGCGCAGGCTGCCGTCCAGCGTGCCGATCTCGCTCAGCGCGGTTTTCAGCAGGATCTTGCGCGCCGCGTACTGGCTGGGATAGCGGCCGACATTGATCCCCCAGTTGCGTCCGCCCGAGGTGGAGACGCGGGTCACGACCTCCTGGATGGGGTCTTCGGCCGGAGCCTCGGCACGGGCCAGGACCAGGTCCTCGGGGCGCGGTCTGGGGGTGATCTCGGGCGTGGCGGCGGGCGGAGGCGTTGCTGCGGCGCCGCGCGCGACCGGCTCCTCGGTGGCTTCCCCGGCCTCTGCCACGGCCACGGCCTCCTGCGCGGCCAGCACCGCCTGTTCTATATCCTCGCGCGCCGCGACCACGACCGGGGCGGGCTCTTCTGCCACGGGGCGGGGCTGCGGGCGCAGGCTGCGCTTGACGGCGGCGGCCGAGGCCAGCCGCACCTTGCGCCCGAACCCGCCGGGCGTGCCATCTTCCACCTTGCCCATGTAGGCGGGCCGGCGCGGCTTGTGCAGGGCCACGCGGCTGGGCGCGCGGCGGAAGCCCAGGTCCAGCAACTCGGCCACCTTGGCGTTGCGCGTCGCGGTCGAGCGGCCGCCGAACACCGTCGCGATCACCCGCTCGCCGCCGCGCTCGGCGCTGGCCACCAGGTTGAAGCCCGCCGCGCGGGTGTAGCCGGTCTTGATCCCGTCGGCCCCGCGGTAGCTGCGCAGCAGCTTGCGGTTGGTGTGATAGACCTTGCGCACCCCGGCATCCGCCGTGATCCGCGAGAACAGGTTGTAGTATTCGGGATAGTCATAGAACACGTGCCGGCCCAGGATCGTCATGTCGCGCGCCGTGGACAGGTGCCCGCTTTCCGTCAGGCCGTGGGCATTCTTGAAGGTGGTGCGCGTCATGCCCATCGCCTTGGCGGTGCGGTTCATCCGGCGCGCAAAGCGGGCCTCGGACCCCTCGATCGCCTCGGCCAGCGCGGTCGCCGCGTCATTGGCCGATTTCACCGCCGCCGCCCGGATCAGATAGCGCAGCCGGATCTTCTGGCCGGTGCGCAGGCCCAGCTTGCTGGGCGGCTCGCTGGCCGCATGGGCCGAGATCGTGACCGGCGTATCAAGGCCGATCTCGCCGTTTTCGACCGCCTCGAACACCACGTAGAGCGTCATCATCTTGGTCAGCGAGGCCGGGTGCAGCCGGGTATCGGCATTGCGCGAATGCAGAACCTCGCCCGACCGGGCATCCATCACCATCGCTGCATAGGGGGCTGCTGCCGCGCTCAGAGGCACGACCACCAGCATCCAGAATGTCGCCAATGCGACCAGACCCCAGCGGGTCTGCTGCCTGCTCCAAGCCTTCATGGAACCACTCTTCTCTGCCTCTCGTGCCGCCGGTTTCCGGCTGGCGCGTTTTTTTGTTTATGAAATCAGGCTAGCACAGCGCGCCGAGTCTGGAAAGTGCCCATTTTACAAGGGCCTTGTCCGGGCGCTTCAACATGTTGCGAGTGGGCTGCGGCAGGCCGCAACACCGGCCATTGTGGCAGGAATGTGGCGACGAAAAATGACCCGCCAACGCAAAGGGGCGCGCCGCGTGGCGCGCCCCCTGACGATGCATTTCATCCGCTGCGGATCAGTTCAGCGCCTTGTCGGTGATCTCATGCGTCCAGGCGGCGTCGCCCGGATGCTCGGTGATCACCGGGTCCGACCCGCCCGACAGCAGCGACTCGACCGTCCGTTCGAAATCGGCCGGGTCCAGCGCACCGTTCGATCCGGCGGTCAGCTTGGCAACCTCACCCATCATGCGGATCTGGTGCTTTTCGGTCTGGGCGCCGGTGGCGTCGTTGTCCAGAACGATCATGGCCGCTTCCTCGGGGTTTTCCTCGGCCCATTTCCAGCCCTTCATCGAGGCCCGCACGAAGCGCGCCAGCTTGTCCACCTCGGCCGGGTCGTCCAGCTTGTCCTCCAGCACGTAAAGCCCGTCTTCCAGCGTCGCGACGCCCTGGTCCTCGTATTTGAAGGTCACCAGTTCCTTGGGCGTCAGGCCTGCGTCGATCACCTGCCAGTACTCGTTATAGGTCATGGTCGAGATGCAATCGGCCTGGCCCTGCAGCAGCGGATCGACGTTGAACCCCTGCTTGAGCACCGTGACCCCGTCCTCGCCGCCATCGGTGGGGATGCCAAGCTGGCTCATCCAGCTCAGGAACGGGAATTCGTTGCCGAAGAACCACACGCCCAGGGTGCGGCCGGGGAAATCCTCGGGGCTGGTCACCCCGGTGCTTTTCAGGCAGGTCAGCATCATGCCCGAGCTCTTGAAGGGTTGCGCGATATTGACCAGCGGCAGGCCCTTTTCCCGCGCCGACAGCGCGGCGGGCATCCATTCCACGGTCACGTCCGCGCCGCCACCCGCGATCACCTGGGTCGGCGCGATGTCGGGGCCGCCGGGCTTGATCGTGACGTTCAGGTCTTCTTCCTCGTAGAAGCCCTTGTCCTGGGCCACGTAGTAGCCCGCGAACTGTGCTTGCGTCACCCATTTCAGCTGCAGGGTCAGGTCGTCGGCGGCCTGCGCCATGCCGGCCCACAGCCCCGCCGCGGCCAGCCCCAGTGTGGTTGTCACTTTCTTCATGTCTGTTCTCCCATGTTGAACTTGTTTTTGTGGTTATTGGTTATCGGTTATCGGTTATCGGTCTTTATTATCATGATTATCCTGTGTCATGCCCGGCCCCTTTGCGACGGGTGCCAGAAGGTCACCGCCTTTTCCAGAAGCGCGATGCCCCCGTAGAAGGCCGATCCGACGATCGCCGCCACGACGATCTCGGCCCAGACCAGGTCCAGCGCCAGTTGCCCCACCGAGGTCGAGATGCGGAACCCCATCCCCTTGATGGGCGAGCCGAAGAACTCGGCCACGATCGCCCCGATCAGCGCCAGGGTCGAGGCGATCTTGAGCCCGTTGAAGATGAACGGCATCGCCGCCGGCAGGCGCAGCTTCAGAAGCGTGCGCCAGTATCCGGCGGCATAGGTGCGCATCAGGTCGCGCTGCATCGCGTCGGTATCCTGAAGGCCCTGCACGGTGTTCACCAGCATCGGGAAGAACACCATGACCACCACGACCGCCGCCTTGGATTGCCAGTCGAACCCGAACCACATCACCAGGATCGGCGCCATGCCGATGATCGGCAGCGCGGCCACGAAATTGCCCACCGGCAACAGCCCGCGTTGCAGGAACGGGAAACGGTCGATCGCCACCGCCGTCAGGAAGGCCGCGCCGCAGCCCAGCACGTACCCCGTCAGCGCCCCCTTGATGACGGTCTGCACGAAGTCTTCCCACAGGATATGGGTCTTGTCGGCGAAGGTGGCCGCGATCTGGGTGGGCGGCGGCAACAGGACGGGCGGAATCTCCAGCCCGCGCACCAGCGATTCCCAGATCAGGATCAGCGTGACCCCGAAGATCACAGGCACCGCCAGCCGCGTTGCCTTTGTCTTGGGCCGGTGTGCCAGGACATGGTTGATCCACCATCCCGCCAGCCATGCCGCCAATCCGAATACCAGCCAGCCCATCATGCCATCCCCATGCGTTTCAGCGTGATCCGCTGCGCCAGCCCGATCAGCCCGACCAGGACCGCCGCCAGCGTCGCCGCCATGATCAGCGCGCTCCAGATCTGGATGGTCTGGCCATAGTAGCTTCCGGCCAGCAGGCGCGCGCCAAGGCCGGCCACTGCGCCGGTGGGCAGTTCGCCCACGATCGCGCCGACAAGGCTCGCCGCCATGCCGATCTTGAGCGAGGTGAACAGGTAGGGCATCGACGACGGCAGCCGCAGCCGCCAGAAGGTCTGCGCCGGGGTCGCGTTCCAGGTGCGCATCTGGTCAAGCTGCATGGGCGAGGGGCTGCGCAGCCCCTTCACCATCCCGACCACGACCGGGAAGAAGCTCAGATACATCGAGATCATCGCCTTGGGCAGCAGCCCCGAGATGCCGACCGCGTTCAGCACCACGATGATCATCGGCGCGATGGCTAGGATCGGAATGGTCTGGCTGGCGATCACCCAGGGCATGACGCTCATGTCCATCGTGCGGTTGTAGACGATGCCGATGGCCAGCGCGATGCCCAGCCCGGTGCCCAGCAGGAACCCCAGCGCCGTGGCGCTGAACGTCACCCAGCTGTGATAGAACAGCGACCGCTTGGAAAAGCCGCGCCCCTTCAGCACCATCTCGCCGGTGGTCTTCCAGATTTCCGCGCCCACCTGGTGCGGGGCGGGCAGCTTGGGTTTCTCCTGGCTCCAGGTATCGGCCACCAGCTCCGTGGCGGTCAGCGTCGTGCCGGCGCGCTCGGCCTTGTTGTAGGCCCAGGGCGCGTTCAGCCAGATCGCGGCGGCATACCAGATCACGAAGATCGCGCCGACCACGGTCAGGATGGGCAGGATCCTGTTCATGTCCGCCCCCCTCTCCGGTGCCGGTTTTCGCACCGATCATCGCACCGACCCGATACCGACGCGATACCGACGTAATACCGACGTGGCGTACGGTCTGTTTCACTCATCGTAAGAATGCCCCGCGCGCAGGCCATCGCGGACGCGATGGGCGATCTCGATGAACTCGGGCGTATCCCTTATTTCCAAGGGCCGTTCGCGGGGCAGGGGGCTTTCGATCACGTCCGTGATCCGCCCCGGCCGCGGGCTCATGACAACGATTCGCGTGCTCAGATACACCGCCTCGGGAATCGAGTGGGTGACAAAGCAGATCGTCTTGTGGGTGGTGTCCCACAGCTTCAGAAGCTGCTCGTTCAGGTGGTCGCGCACGATCTCGTCCAGCGCGCCGAACGGCTCGTCCATCAGCAGGATGTCGGCGTCGAAGGCCAGGGCCCGCGCGATGCTGGCGCGCTGCTGCATGCCCCCCGACAGCTGCCAGGGAAACTTCTTTTCGAACCCGGCCAGGTCCACAAGCTCAAGCACCTGCTTAACCCGTTGATCCTGGTCGGTTTTCCCGTATCCCATGATCTCCAGCGGCAGCCGGATATTGCCCCCGATCGTGCGCCACGGATAAAGCCCCGCCGCCTGGAAAACATAGCCATAGGCGCGCGCCTTGCGGGCCTCTTCGGGGCTGACCCCGTTGACGGTGATCGTGCCGCCCGTGGGATGTTCGAGGTCCGCCATGCAGCGCAGGAACGTGGTCTTGCCGCAGCCCGACGGCCCGATGAAGCTGACGAAATCGCCCTTCGCCACGTCCAGGTTCACGTCCTTCAGGGCGTGAACCGGCCCGTCATTCGTCTGGAAGGTCAGCGACAGGTCCTTGGCGCTGATCACGGTCTTGTCGGTCACTCCAGGTCCCCCGGCTCGCACGGCTGCCATTGCGCCGCGCTGGCGTTCTATTGTCAATGGGCCGGCCCCGGCAAGTCACGGGGCCGGCATGGTTTTTTCAGATCCCTGCCGGAATATTCATCGGATCGCGATCGATCTGCTTGGGCGCGGTCAGCTCCTTCCACTTGCTCAGCGCGGTATGCGCCGAGGGGAAGGCCGGGCGCGGTACGAACCGGCCCCGTCCGGGCTGCGGCTGGCTGTTCTGGCCCCAGGCCCAGATCACCTCGCCGCGGCTGATGGTATAGCGCGCCTGCGCGCTGACCTCGAAGCCCTCGAAGACGTTGTAATCAAGGATCGAATGGTGGTTCGCGGCGCTGATCGTCTTGCTGATCTTCGGATCCCACACCACGATATCGGCATCCGCCCCTTCGACGAGGGCGCCTTTCTTGGGATAGATGTTGAGGATCTTGGCCACGTTGGTCGAAGTGGCGGCCACGAATTCGTTGGGCGTCAGGCGCCCGGTCTCGACCCCGTGGGTCCACAAGACGGCCAGCCGTTCCTCCAACCCGTTGGATCCATTGGGAATTTTCGTGAAATCGCCCACGCCCATGCGCTTCTGCTCGGTCGAGAAGGCGGCGTGATCGGTGGCCACCACCTGCAGGCTGCCCGCCTGCAACCCGGCCCACAGCCCGTCCTGATGATCCTTCGAGCGGAAGGGCGGGCTCATCACCCGGCGGGCGGCATGATCCCAATCCTTGTTGAAATACTCGCTTTCATCCAGCGTCAGGAACTGGATCAGCGGCTCGCCGTAAACCCGCATCCCCTTCTGCCGCGCGCGCCGGATCGCCTCGTGCGCCTGCTCGCAACTGACATGCACGATATAAAGCGGCACGCCGGCGGCATCGGCGATCATGATCGCGCGGTTGGCGGCCTCGCCCTCCACCTCGGCGGGTCGGGAATAGGCATGCCCCTCGGGCCCGGTGATGCCTTTCTCCAGCATCTGCTGCTGCAGATCGGCCACGATATCGCCGTTCTCGGCATGGACCATCGGCAGCGCACCCAACTCCTTGCACCGCTTGAACGAGGCGAACATCTCGTCATCCTCGATCATCAGCGCGCCCTTGTAGGCCATGAAATGCTTGAAGGAATTGACGCCCATCTCCACGGCGTCCTTCATCTCGTTGAAGATGGTCTCGTTCCAGCCGGTGATCGCCATGTGATAGCCGATATCCGAGCAGATCTGCGGGCC
>JAASSQ010000104.1 GCA_021767845.1 Roseovarius sp.
AGATGCGCGCCGCCCGGCCCGGTGACATACCAGATCATCCAGAAGAGCAGCGCGAATTGCACCGGCGCCCAGATCAGGGTGATCGCCTTGTACCAGGTCAACTGGCCTTCTTCGGTGTCCAGGTCGGCATTGTCGGTATTGAGGCCGAGAAACGCATCGAGGATCGAGAAGAAATACCACGTCACCACGGGCAGGAGCAGCACGGTCCAACCGCCGTGAAGCGCCCCGATGATGGCGACGGGGACCAGCAGAAGCGACATCCAGAACGGCACGGCGTTGCGAAACAGGGCGACGTTTTCGGCGGGGATAATTCGGGCAGGAATCATGCGGAAGCTCCGGTCATGGCATGATGAAACTGAAACGCGCGCGTCGCGGTTCAGTTTTCCAGTCTTCCGCGGGCAAGGTCAAACACCTTGCGCATCACCGTCGGCAAATCTGAAGGGCGAAACGCCGCAGCCGGGTGGAACGTGCCCCGGTCGGGGCGGGCGGCCTCCGGCACCTCGGCGACCATGACGGAAAGGCGCAAATGGAAATGGGTGAAGGTGTGACGGGCCTCTTCGTCCAGTTCGGTCCATTCGGCCGCGAGCGGCGGGGCGGGTGTGGGCGCCGCGGACCAGTCGCTGCCCGGCCAGCCCAGCATCCCGCCCAGAAGCCCCCGGTCGGGGCGGCGCTCCAGCAGCCAGGCGCCGTCGGCGCGGCGCGCGACATAGGCGATGCCGAGGCGCGTGGGCTTGGCCTTCTTCGGGGTCTTGTTGGGCAATTCGGCCTGGATGCCGGCGGCGCGCGCGGCACAGGCGTGCATCCAGGGGCACAGGGAGCAGGCGGGGGATTTCGGGGTGCAGATCGTCGCGCCAAGATCCATCACCGCCTGGGCGTAGCAGCCGGGGCGGCTGTCGGGTGTCAGCGCGGCGGCGGCCTCGGTCAGTTCGGGCTTGGCGGCGGGCAGGGGGGTGCGGATGTCGTGCAGCCGCGCCATGACCCGTTCCACGTTGCCATCGACCACCACCTCGGGCGCGTCAAAGGCGATGGCTGCGACCGCGGCGCCGGTATAGGAGCCGATGCCGGGCAACTCCATCAGGGCCTCGCGCGTGGATGGAAAGCGGCCCCCGTGATCCCTTGCGACCGCGCGCGCGCATTTCAGCAGGTTGCGGGCACGGGCGTAATATCCAAGCCCGGCCCATTCGCCCATCACCTGATCGTCGGGGGCTGCGGCCAGATCCTCGACCGTGGGCCAGAGCGTGGTGAAGCGGTCGTAGTAGGGCTTGACGGCGGCGACCGTGGTCTGTTGCAGCATCACCTCGGACAGCCAGACGCGATAGGGATCGGGGCGGATACCGGCGGCGCGCGCGGCGGGGCCCACGCGCCAGGGCAGATCGCGGGCGTGTTTGTCGTACCACGTCAGGAGATCGTCGGCGCAGGCCGTGTCACGCATTCTTTATCCTTTCGCCAAGGTTTCCGGCTGGCATGGCCTGCCACATGCCTTAAGATAGCGGTCAAGTCGAGGATGCCAGCCATGCCGCCACGCGACAGCACGACACGGGGCTTCAAGCGCACCGCACAGCTTGTGCAGGGGCGCGTCCGGCGTGCGTCGGAAAGCCGTGGCTTCGCGCAGACCCGCCTGCTGACCCATTGGCCGGAAATCGTGGGCGAGGACATTGCCGCCGTGGCGCGGCCCGTCAATGTCTCTTACGGGCGGCAGGGGTTCGGGGCGACGCTGACGGTGCTGACCACCGGCGCGCAGGCCCCGATGCTGGAAATGCAGAAAGACACCGTGCGCGAGAAGGTGAACGCGGTCTACGGCTATAACGCCATCGCGCGCATCCGGGTCACGCAGACCGCGCCCACGGGATTTGCCGAGGGGCAGGCCAGTTTCGCCCACCGTCCGGCCAAGCCCGCCAAGCCCCGGCCAGACCCCGAGGCCGCGGCCCGCGCCGCCGACCTGGCCAAGCCGATCGGGGATCCGGGCCTGCGAAGGGCGCTTGAAGCCCTGGGGCAGAACGTTCTATCCAAAGCCAAACGCTGAACAGACCGAAAGGGACCCAGCATGACCCGACTGACCGCAATCGCGGCCCTGTGCCTTACCCTTGTCGCCGGTGCCGCCTGGTGGCTGACCTCTGCCGGGGATACGCCGCCGGACCTGACCTTTGCCGCGAACGCGCAGGAGGCGGGCGACGTGGATACCTCGTCGATCGTGGAAATGAGCCTGGGCAACCCGGACGCGGATGTGACGGTGATCGAGTATGCGTCCTTCACCTGCCCGCATTGCGCCGATTTCCACGCCAACCAGTTCAAGAAGCTGAAGGCCGACTACATCGAGCCGGGCAAGATCCAGTTCATCTATCGTGACGTGTTCTTCGACCGCTTCGGGCTGTGGGCCTCGATGCTGGCGCGCTGCGGCGGGGAAGAGCGGTTCTTCGGGCTGACCTCGGTCATCTACGACAAGCAGAAGGACTGGATCGGGTCGGGCGACCCGGTGGCCATCGCCAACGAGCTGCGCAAGATCGGCAAGGTGGCCGGGCTGGACGCGGACCGGGTGGAACAGTGCCTGGCGGACCAGGACAAGGCCAAGGCGCTTGTGGCGTGGTACCAGCAGAACGCCGAAAAGCATGACATCAACTCGACCCCCAGCCTTGTCATCAATGGCGAGAAGTATTCGAACATGGGTTATGACGAGTTGAAGGCCGTGATCGACGAGAAGCTGGGCGGCTGATGTCGGCACCGCTGCATGGACTGAAGGTCGTTGAACTGGCGCGCATCCTGGCCGGCCCCTGGGCCGGTCAGACGCTGGCCGATCTGGGCGCCGAGGTCATCAAGGTCGAAAGCCCCGCCGGCGACGACACGCGCCAATGGGGGCCGCCCTTCATCGACCGCGAGGACGACCGCTCGGCCGCCTATTTCCATTCCACCAATCGCGGCAAGGCCAGTGTGGTGGTGGATTTCCGCACGCCCGAGGGGCAGGAGCGGGTGCGCGGGCTGATCCGCGACGCCGATATCGTGATCGAGAATTTCAAGGTCGGCGGGCTGAAGAAATACGGGCTGGATTACGACAGCCTGGCCGAGATCAACCCGCGCCTGATCTATTGCTCGATCACCGGGTTCGGGCAGGACGGGCCCTATGCGCACCGTGCGGGATACGATTACATCATCCAGGGCATGTCGGGGCTGATGTCGATCACCGGCCACCCCGAGGGCCAGCCCACCAAGGTGGGCGTTGCCGTGACGGACGTGTTCACCGGCGTCTATGCCGCCACGGCGATCCTGGCCGCGCTGCATCAGCGCGGCGAGACCGGCAAGGGCCAGCAGATCGACATGGCGCTGCTGGACGTCGCGGTATCGGTCACGGCGAACCAGGCGATGAATTACTTGTCCACCGGTACCCCGCCCGGGCGGCTGGGGAATTTCCATCCCAACCTGTCGCCCTACCAGGTGTTCGATTGCGCCGACGGGTTCATCATCATCGCCGTCGGCAATGACGGGCAGTTCGCCCGGTTGTGCGACCTTCTGGGCTGCCCCGACCTGTCGAACGATCCCGATTTCGCGACCAACCCGGCGCGGGTATCCAACCGCGAAAAGCTTGACGACCTCTTAACAGAGCGCACGCGCGGCTTTTCCAAGGCGGATTTGTTGGCCGCCTGCGAGGCGCATGGCGTGCCAGCCGGGCCGATCAACGACCTGGCCGAGGTGTTCGACGATCCGCAGGTCGCGGCGCGGGGTATGCGCGTGGACCTTGACGGGGTTCCGGGCGTGCGCTCACCCTTCCGGTTTTCGGGGGCGGAACTGGCGCTGGAGCGACCGTCGCCGAAGCTTGGCGAGGACGGCTGACCGAGGCGGCGTCACGGGGTTGACCCGGAGCAAGTGGCTGCCGCCGGGATCGCCGTATCCTGCCGCCCATCCCGGCCGTCTGCCGACATGCGCGTCGCGTTGCCTGCGCGCGTGTGACCGGAACCTTTGGCGCGGGACATTGCGTCTGCGGGGTTTGAATCGCGTTGCTGAATTCCAGTCCTAGGGACAGAGCCTTTCCAATGCCTTAACGCAGGGGCCGCACCGCCCGGCGGATCAGCGCACGGCCTCAGCCAGCGCCCTGTCCAAAGGGGACCAATCGTCGATCTGGAGCCGGACCGGCAAGGTCAGCACCTCCTGCCGGAAATCCAAGGGCAGGCGCACCGCGTCTTTCTCGGTGGTGACAAGCTGCGCGTGGATCAGCGCGGCTTCGTTCTGCAGCCGGGTCATCAAGGCTTGCGTCAGCGGCTGGTGATCCTCCAGCGCCTCGGCGCGGGCGAGCTCGGCGCCTTGTTCACGCAGCGTGGCAAAGAACTTGTCGGGATTGCCGATGCCCGCGAAGGCCAGGAACCGCGTGCCGCGCCAGTCCATGCCGGTTTGCAACGGCGCCAGGTGCCCGGTCAGCCGAGGAACGGGGATATGCCGGCCCCATGTTTCGCCGAATGCCTGCTGCGCGGGGCGCGGCCCGATCGAGAGGACCATATCGGCGCGGCCCAGCCCGGTTGCCACCGGTTCGCGCAAGGGGCCGGCAGGGATGCAGCGGCCGTTGCCGAAGCCCTGCACCGCATCGACCACGATGATCGAGATGTCCTTGCGGATGGCGGGGTTCTGGTGGCCATCATCCATGACGATCACATCCGCGCCGGCCGCTTCGGCGGCGCGGGCGGCGGCGGCGCGGTCGCGCGCGATCCAGACCCGCGTGAAGGCCGCGATCAGCAGGGGTTCATCCCCGACCTCGGCGGCGTTGTGGGTTTTCTCGTTCACCTCGACGGGGCCTTGCAGGCTGCCGCCATGCCCGCGAGAGATGACGTGGACGGTCTTGCCCAGGCCCTGAAGGTGCTGCACCAGCGCGATGACCGTCGGTGTCTTGCCGGTGCCGCCCGCGTTGATATTGCCGACGCAGATCACCGGAACGCCGGGTGCGTGGGCCGGCGGGCGCGCCACGCGCCGCGCGGTCGCCGCCGCGTAAAGCGCGCCGAGCGGCGTCAGCAGCCGCGCCATCGCGCCGGGCCGGTCGGGCGGGGCGAACCAGAAGGCCGGGGCGCGCATCACCGTGAACCCATCACGTCGAGCGTGTCCTGAACAAGATCCAGGATCTTGTCGGTCACCCCGGCGCTTTGCGAGGCGACATCCCATGCGGTGTGGGCCATCTTGGCCGACTGGTCGGGCGGGATCAGCCGTTGCACCGCGTGGGCCAGCGTATCGGCATCGCGCACGATCCGTGCGCCGCCCGCCTCGGCGAAGCGGGAATAGCTGGACAGGTAACGCCGCACGTTCGGACCATAGAGAATGGCCGAGCCATGCGCCGCCGGCTCATTGGGGTCGCGCCCCCATTGTCCGGCATCGAGCGAGCTGCCCATGAAGGTGATCGGCGCCACGCGATACCACAGGCCCAGTTCCCCGAACGTGTCGGCCAGCAGGACCTGGGTTGTCTCCTCGGGCAGTTCGCCGTCGGACCAGACCGCGATGCGCCAGCCATCGCGCGTGAGCCCTGCCCGGATCAGCGGGCCATCGGCGGGATCGTCGGGCACCACGACCAGCAGGGCGCGGTGCGCCAGCCGGCTGACCATCCGGTGCGCGTCGAGCACCGTGCCCACCTCGCCCGGTTGCACCATCGCGGCCAGCCAGACGGGCCGCCCGCGCAGGAGGCCGGACAATTCCTCGCGGTCGGATTCGGAATAGGGCAGGGCGATCGCGCCTTCCTGGAAGGGGCCGGTGACGTCGATCTCGGTGTCCTTCACGCCAAGCCGCCTGAGCGCGCGGGCGGCGTTGCCGCTGCGCGCAAGGATCATGGCAAAGCGCGACAGCAGCGCGCGGGGCAGGTCGGGAAACCACCGCCACGCGGGTTTCTCGAGCAGGGTTTCGTCGGCGTCGATCAGGTAGAGCGGCACGTCATGTTCATCGGCGCAGGTGATGAAGGCCGGTTGCAGATCCCCCCCCGTCCACAGGCAGATGTCGGGCTTCCAATGCTCGAGGAACGCCTTGGCCGCGGCGATGGTATCTTCGGGCAGGCGGGCGCGCAGCACTCTGGAGCGGCGGTGCTCGGACGGGGCGTCGCGGGTGGTCAGCAGCATGTGCAGGCCGGGGCGCTGCGCAGCCAGCCGTTCGGCCAGTTGCTGCAGCGCATCGACATGCGCGGGATCCACCGCGTGCGCCCAGACAAGCTCACCCTCGGGCCGCGGCTCGGGCGGCGGGGCAATGTCCTCGGCGCCGCGGCGCGCATAGGCCAGGTAGGCCGCAAGGCTGAGCGACCGACGCATCGTGGCTCAGTTCCGCGCGCGGCGCGGCTGTGCGGCGGCGGGCCTGCCGGCCCCCGCGACTGCCGGGCCGATGGCGGGATGCGGGCACTGTGGCATGGGGGATCCTTGTCCGCCTTTCAGGTCGCCGGCAGGGTATTCGATTGCCGGTCGGCGTCAAGCGCATGGGGCGGCGCGCAGTCATCTTGACGGGGGCCGAAAAAGCGGCCACCAGACAGGGACCTTAGCCGGAATGACCCGATGCCGAAACCCTTTCTCGTCCTTCAACTGCGCCCCGAGACCGAGGCGGCCGACGATGAATTCGCCGCGATCCTGCGCAAGGGCGGGTTGGACGCGGGCGATGTGCGGCGCATCCGCCTGGACCAGGAGCGGTTGCCGGGCGATCTGGAACTGGACGATCATGCCGGCGTCATCGTGGGCGGCGGCCCCGGTTGCGTCAGCGACGCGCCCGAGGACAAGTCCGCCATCGAGGCGCGGATCGAGGCCGATGTCCTGTCGCTCATGCCAAAGGTCACGGGCACGGATTTTCCCTTTCTCGGCTGCTGTTACGGCATCGGCATCCTTGGCAAGCACCTGCAGGCTCAAGTGGGCAAGGGCCGTTATGGCGAGCCGGTCGGCACCTCGGATTGCCGCGTGACCGAGGCGGGCCGCGACGACCCGCTGCTTGACGGGGTGCCGGAGCGGTTCGAGGCGTTCGTGGGCCACAAGGAGGCGCTCGAGGTGTTGCCCGAGGGCTGCGCGCACCTGGTGCGTTCGCCGGCCTGCCCGTTCCAGATGGTGCGGCACGGGCGCCACGTCTATGCCACGCAGTTCCACCCCGAGGCCGATGCCGCCGGGTTCGAGACACGCATCAACATCTACAAGCACCGGGGCTATTTCCCGCCCGAGACGGCCAATGACCTGATAGAGATGTGCCGCGCGGCGGATGTGCGGGCGCCGGAACGGATCCTGCGGAATTTCGTGGCGCGTTACCGCGACGGCTGAAAGCGGTTGGCGTCATAGGGCGCAAGATCGAGATTGGGGCGCTGCCCGTCGATCAGACCGGCCACGATTCGGCCCGTTTTGGGGCCGGCGGTCAGGCCGATATGCTGGTGCCCGAAGGCCGCGAAGACACCGCTTGAGGCCAGTTCACCCAACAGCGGCAGGCTGTCGGGCGTGGAGGGGCGGAAGCCCATCCATTCCTCGGCGCTGTCATAGGTCAGGCCGGGAAAGACCCGTCGCACATGGCATCCGATCAGGTCGAGCGGGCGGCGCGAGGGTGGCGCCTCGATCCCGCCCAGCTCCACGGTGCCGGCACAACGCAGTCCCGTGGACATGGGGTTCGCCACGAACTTGCCGGCGGCGATCATCAGCGGGTGGCGCGGCATCTGCGAGGGGCCCTTGAAATGCAGGTGATAACCGCGCTCGGCCTCGAGATGGACCTTGACCCCAAGCTTTTGCATCAGGGGTTTCGACCAGATGCCCGCGGCCAGCACGGCGGCATCGCAGGGCAGCGGGCCGTGATCGGTTTCCACCGCGCTCACCTGCCCGCCGGTCAGGGTGACATCCTTGACCTTGGCCTGCCGGTAGCGGCCCCCCTCGTCCTGCAGGACGGCGGCCAGGTCGGCCATGTAGGCGCCCGGATCAGCGATGTGGCCGTGCCCCTTGAGCAGCGCCAGGCATTGCACCGCCTCGCCCAGAATTGGCTCGGCCTCGCGCACGGCGGCGCCCTCGATTACCTCGGGAACCATGCCGGCGGCGCGCTTGAACTGCCAGGCATAGGCGTCGGCCTCGAACGCCTTGCGCGACGGGTAGGCATAGCCGAAATCGCTGGAAATCACCCATTTTTCCGCCCGTGTCCCGCGCGTCAACGCGCGGTGCTGATCGACGCTGTCGGTGACCAGCGGCACCAGAGCCTCGACCATGCGGCGGCAATCGCGGTCGTTGGCATTGGCCACGAAGCGCAAGAGCCACGGCGCCAGCCTGGGCAGGTAGCTCCACTGCAGGAAAAGGGGCGAGCGCGGATCGACAAGGTATTTCAGCCCGGTCACCAGCAGGTCGGGCGTGTTGACCGGCACCATCGCCCATTGCGCCAGCACCCCGGCATTGCCATAGGAGGCCCCCGCGCCGGGGCCGTCGCGATCCACCAGCGTCACGTCATGGCCCGCGCGCCTGAGCCAGATCGCGCTGCTGAGCCCGCAGATGCCGGCGCCGATGACGATGATCTTTTTCGGGCTGTTCATGGGCCGCCTCGGGTGTTGCGTCAGCCGCACCTAAGCCGAGGTTTCGGGGCGGGGCAAGCCGGTGTTTCCGCGCGGATCGCCCGAATCACGGCCAACCGGCTGGTTAACAAGGCAAAACCCCGATCGGCATCACGTCGGCATTACGTCGGTATCGCGTCGGTATCCGGCCCCGCCCCGCGCCCGGTTAACGGACCGCGCGGCGGGCCTGTTTCTTCTTGGGCGAAATACCCCGGGGGTCCGGGGGCAGAGCCCCCGGCGCTGCCCGGATCACGGCATCAAAACGGTCGAGCCGGTGGTTTCCCGTGCCTCCAGCGCGCGGTGCGCCTCGGCCACTTCTGCCAGCGGATAGGTCTGGCCGATATTCACCTTCACCGCGCCGCTTTCGACCTTGGAAAAGACATGCCGCGCCATGTCCTGGCAGCGGTCGTGATCGGCAAGGAAGGTGAACAGCGTGGTGCGCGTCAGCTTGAGCGATCCCTTGGAGGCCAGCGTCAGCAGGCTGACCGGATCGACCGGGCCCGAGGCGTTGCCGAAGGAGATCATCATCCCGAGCGGCTTGAGGCAATCGAGCGAGGCATCGAACGTGTCCTTGCCCACGCCGTCCATCACCACGTCAACGCCGGCGCCATCGGTCAGCTTCTCGACCTCGGGCACGAAATCCCTGTCGCGGTAGTTGATGCAGGCCGTCGCGCCCATGTCCAGCGCAAGCTGGCATTTCTCGTCCGTGCCGGCGGTGCCGATCAGGGTGACCCCCTCGGAGCGCGCCCATTGGCAGGCCAGCAGGCCGACACCGCCCGCGGCGGCGTGGAACAGGACGGTATCGCCCTTCTTCAGTGGCCAGACCCGGTGAAAGAGATACTCCACGGTCATCCCCTGCAGCATGATCGCGGCGGCGTCCTCGAACGGGATGCCGTCGGGCAGCGGGCAAACCTGCGCGGCGGGCATGACGCGGGCCTCCGAATAGGCCCCCGGCGGGGTGGCGGCATAGGCCGCGCGGTCGCCCGGCTTGAGATGGGTGACACCCTCGCCCACGGCCTCGACGATGCCGGCGGCCTCCATCCCGAGCGCGTGGGGCAGCTCCAGCGGGTAAAGCCCGGTGCGCTGATAGACATCGATGAAATTCAGCCCGCAGGCCTTGTGGGTGATGCGAATCTCGCCGGGGCCGGGCTCGCCCATTTCGCGATCGACGAGTTTCATGTTTTCCGGTCCGCCGGCCTCTTCGATGATGACGGTGCGCGCCATGTGCTGTGCTCCTGTTCCAGTGTGTCGTTTCCGCCGGGAGTAAAGGGCAGTGCCGCCGGGATGGCAATGCCCGCTGGCGGGCCG
>JAASSQ010000004.1 GCA_021767845.1 Roseovarius sp.
AATCGCCATGGCCATCGCGCTGCGCCCCGGCCTGCTGATCGCGGACGAGCCGACCACGGCGCTGGATGTCACGACGCAGGCCGATGTCCTGGCGCTGCTGAAGCGGCTGGTGGCCGAGGACGGGATGGGACTGCTGTTGATCTCGCACGATCTGGGGGTCGTCGCGGGCATGGCCGACCGGATCGTCATCATGCGGCGTGGCGAGGTGGTGGAGCGCGGCACGTTCGGCGCGCTGACCCACCCCTATTCGCGGGCGCTGCTGGCGGCATCGGATCATCTGCCGGACCGCGCGGCGCGGCCGGGGGATGTGCCGCTCTTGCAGGTGCGGGACGTCGTGCGCGACCATCCCGGCCCGCGCCGGGGATGGCTGGGCCGCGCGGCGCCTTTGCGCGCCGTGGATGGCGTGAGTTTCGAGATCCGCCGCGGCGAAAGCCTGGGGCTGGTGGGCGAGTCGGGCTGCGGGAAATCCACGCTGGCGCGCGCGATCCTCGGGCTGGAAGAGGTGCAGGAAGGTCAGATCCTGCTGGACGGTGCGCCGGTGTTCGACGGGCACCGCGCAAACCGCGCGGTGCGGCGCAAGATGCAGGTGGTGTTCCAGGACCCCTACGGCAGCTTCAACCCGCGCTGGACCGTGGGCCGCGCGGTGGCCGAGCCGTTCCATTTGCTGAGCGATCCGCCGCGCGGGGCGCGGCGGGACGCCGTCGTGGCCGAGGCGCTGGACAGCGTGGGGCTGAGCGCGGGCGATGCCGGGCGTTATATTCACGAGTTCAGCGGCGGCCAGCGGCAGCGCATCGCGCTGGCCCGCGCGCTCATCATCCGGCCCGATCTGATCGTGCTGGACGAAGCCGTGAGCGCGCTGGACGTGCAGGTGCGGGCCCGGATGCTGGACCTCCTGGCCGATCTGGGCGACCGGTTCGGCCTGAGCTACCTGTTCATCAGTCACGACCTGGGCGTGGTGCGCAACGTGACCGACCGGGTGCTCGTGATGCGCGCGGGCCGGATCGTCGAGGAGGGCGAGACCGGCCGGGTGTTCGCGGCGCCCGAGCATCCCTATACCCGCCGCCTGATCGAGGCGGTGCCGCGCCTGCCGGGGGTGGCGTGATGGCGGCGCGGCTGGAGATCCCCAACCGGGTTGCGCGCGGGCTTTGGTTGCAAGCGAACGGGCTGGCGGGCGCGCCCACCGGGCCGCTGGACGTGATGGGCCTGATCCGCAGGCTCGGATTCGTCCAGATCGACACCGTGCGCAATGTCACGCGCGCCCATCACCACATCCTGTGGTCGCGCAACCGCAACTACCGCGAGGACATGCTGTGGCCGCTGCTGCGCGAGCGGCATCTGTTCGAGCATTTCACGCATGATGCCTCGCTCTTGCCGATGGAGATGCTGCCGTTGTGGCAGCGGCAGTTCCGGCGGTTGGGCGAGAAGGCGGCACGCAGCGCCTGGCACCGATCGGGGCTTGACCGCGCGGCGTTGGCCGCGATCCGCGATCGTATCGCGCAGGAGGGGCCGCTTTCGACCCGCGCGTTCGAGACACGAGCCCAGGGCCGCGAGATGTGGGCCCGCCCGCCGCACAAGAAGGCGCTGGAGACCATGTGGTATGCCGGCGATCTGGCTACCAGCCACCGCGAGAACCTGGTCAAGTTCTACGATCTGGGCGAGCGGGTTTTTCCCGCCGACCTGCTGAAGGGGCCGGCGGATGCGGCCGCGGTCGATGCGCTGTGCGATGCGGCATTGGATCGGCTGGGGGTTTCGACGACGGGCGAGGTGCAACGGTTCTGGGAGGCGATGAGCGCGGCAGAAGCACGGGACTGGGCCGAGCGGGCGCGCCCCATCCCGTTGCGCGTGGAAGGGGCCGACGGCATCTGGCGCGAGGCCTGGGGTGCGCGGGACATCGAGGCGCGGATCGCGGCGCTTGCGGGGCCGGGCGCGGGGATGCGCCTGCTCAACCCGTTCGATCCGGCAATCCGGGATCGCGCGCGGCTGGAGCGGCTGTTCGGCTTTGCCTATCGCAACGAGATGTTCGTGCCGCCCGAACGGCGGCAGTGGGGGTATTACGTTTATCCGCTGCTCGACCGGGGGCGTTTCGTGGGCCGGGTGGAGTTGAAGGCGGACCGCGCGCAAGGATGGCTGCGCGTCACGGGTTTCTGGCGCGAACCCGGTGTCCGGTGGAGTGCTGCACGGCACGACCGGCTGGAGGCCGAGCTTGGCCGCTTCGCGCGGCTGGCGGGGATTGCCTGCGTGGACTGGGCGCTGCCCGAGGGCCGCGGGGCGTAAGGCTCAGGCGACGCCCGCGCGCAGGGCGTCGTGGATATGGACCAGCCCGCGCAGCGCGCCGTCCTCGTCCACGGCGAACAGCGCACTGATCTTGTTGGCGTTCATCACGCCGAGCGCTTCGGACAGGAGCGCATCGGGGGAAATCGTGCGCGGGCCGCGCGTGGCCACTTCGCCGGCGCGGCGTTCCATCAGGGTGTCGAGGTTGCGGCGCAGGTCGCCGTCGGTGATGACGCCGGTCAACTTGCCGTTCTCGACGATCGCCGCGACGCCGAAACCCTTGGCCGTCATTTCCAGCAGGGTGTCGCCCATCGCCGTGTCCTCGGCCACGATGGGCAGTTCGGCCCCGGTATGCATGACCGACGAAACCTTGAGCAGTTGCGCCCCGAGCGTGCCGCCGGGGTGGAAGGCCAGGAAATTCTCGCGCTCGAACCCGCGCAGCCGCATCAGTGCCACGGCCAGCGCATCGCCAAGCGCCATGGTGAGCGTTGTCGATGTGGTGGGCGCCATGCCGATGGCGCAGGCCTCGGGAGCGTCGGGCAGGGCCAGAAGGTGATCGGATTGCGTGCCGAGCGTGCTGTCGGCGCGCTTGGTGATCCCGATGAGCGGGATCGAGAAGCGCCTTGTGTGGGCGATGATGTCGGCCAGTTCGCGGGTTTCGCCCGAGTTCGAGATCAGGATCACCGCATCTTGCGCGGTGATCATGCCAAGGTCGCCGTGGCTGGCCTCTCCGGGATGGACATACTGGGCGGGGGTTCCGGTGCTGGCCATCGTGGCGGCGATCTTGGCCGCGACATGGCCCGATTTGCCCATGCCCGACACGATCACACGGCCCGGCACATCAAGAAGCAGGCCCACCACCTGATCGAAGGCGGGGGGCAGCGCATCGCGCAGCGTTTCGAGCGCATCGCGCTCGATCGCCAGCACGTCACGGGCGATGTCGGTGGGGCGGGGCGTGGATGTCATGGGCCGGCTCCGGTTGGACTGTGCGCGGTGATAGCGCGGGTGCGCATCGAGGCCAAGCCCTGCCGGAAATGACGCTGGCGGAGGGCGGCGCGGCCCACTAACGTCGCGGCCATGGACGAGGCCGATCTTCTGGACAGCCGCTACGCCTGGACAAGGCTTGCCATCTCGCTTGTCATCGCGACGGTCGGGAACGTGGGGATGTGGGCGATCATCGTCATCATGCCCGCCGTTCAGGCCGAATTCGGGGTGGACCGGGCCGATGCGTCGCTGCCCTATACGCTGACGATGGTGGGCTTTGCCGCCGGAAACCTGCTGATCGGGCGGATCGTGGACCGGTTCGGTGTCACCGCGGCGCTGAGCGGGGCGGCGGTGATGATCGGGGCGGCGACAGCATTGGCGGCGCTGAGCCCGTCGGTGTTGGTCCTGTCGATGCTGCAGATGGTGATCGGGTTCGGCACGGCGGCCAGTTTCGGGCCGCTGATCGCGGATGTGTCGCTGTGGTTCCTGAAGCGGCGCGGCATCGCGGTGGCGATCACGGCCAGCGGCAATTACCTGTCGGGGGCGATCTGGCCGATCATCCTGTCGGGCGTGCTGGCCGATCAGGGCTGGCGCGCGGTCTACCTGGTGCTGGCGGTGGTCACGGTCGTGGCGATGCTGCCGCTGGCGTTGCTGTTGCGGCGGCGTGTGCCGCTGGCCGCGCGGGCACGCGCCGATGCCGCGTCGAACCTGCGCGCGAACGCCGCCGGGTTCGCGCCGCGCACCCTGATGGTGATGCTGGGCGCGGCCGGCGTGGGCTGTTGCGTGGCGATGTCGATGCCGCAGGTCCATATCGTCAGCCTGTGCGTCGATCTGGGCTATGGCCCGGCCGTGGGCGGGCAGATGCTGTCGCTCATGCTGCTGGGGGGCGTGGCCTCGCGGCTGGTGTCGGGGCTGCTGGCGGACCGGCTGGGCGGTGTTCTGACCCTGCTGATCGGATCGGCGCTGCAATGCATCGCGCTGTTTCTTTACCTGCCGTCGGGCGGGCTGGTGTCTCTTTACACCGTCAGCCTGATCTTCGGGCTGGCGCAGGGCGGGATCGTGCCCAGCTATGCGCTGGTCGTGCGGGAATACATGCCCAGCCAGGAGGCCGGGCGGCGCGTGGGTTTCGTGATGATGGCGACCATCGTGGGCATGGCGCTTGGCGGCTGGATGTCGGGTTGGATCTACGATGTGACCGGCGGATACCGGATGGCGTTCATCAACGGGATCGTGTGGAATTTCCTGAATATCGGGATCATGGTGCTGATCCTGATGCGGACGCGGCCGCGCAAACCCGCCGCCGTTCCCGCCTGAGCCTGTCGGCCCGTGCGGGGCCGCGTGATCATCCTTCGTGCACGATCTTGATATGGCGCTCGCCACGGGCCTCGGCCAGGGCGATCTGTTTCTGCCGTTCGCGGAAGCGGGCCTTGTCGTCCTCGGAGGTTTCCGCAATGCACTGGTGGCAGGACACGCCGTGCTCGTATTCCGGGCGCTCCATGTCCTGCGGCAGGATCGGGCGGCGGCAGGCATAGCACAATTCATGCGGCCCCTCGCGCAGCCCGTGCCCGACCGACACCCGACCGTCGAAGACGAAGCACTCGCCCTGCCAGGTGCTTTCTTCCTCGGGCACCTCTTCGAGATATTTCAGGATGCCGCCCTTGAGGTGATAGACCTCGGGCACGCCCTGACCCAGAAGATAATTCGTGGATTTCTCGCAACGGATGCCGCCGGTGCAGAACATCGCGATGCGCTTGTTGTGGAAGCGATCCTTGTTGGCTTCCCACCAGGCGGGGAAATCGCGGAAGCTGTCGGTTTGCGGGTCGATCGCGCCTTCGAAGGTGCCGATCGCCACCTCGTAATCGTTGCGGGTGTCGATCACCGCCACGTCGGGGCTGCGGATCAGGTCGTTCCAGTCCTCGGGCTCGACATAGTGGCCGACGCGCGCACGCGGGTCCACGTCGGGCTGGCCCATCGTCACGATCTCGCGTTTCAGCCGAACCTTGAGGCGGCGGAAGGGCTGGTCGGCGCTGCTGCTTTCCTTCCATTCGAGATCGGCGCAGCCGGGCAGCGCGCGGATATGCGCCAGAACCGCGTCGATCCCGGCGCGAGGCCCGGCGATGGTGCCGTTGATCCCCTCATGCGCCAGCAGCAGGGACCCCGAGATGCCCTGCGCCTGGCACAGGTCGAACAGCGGGCCGCGAAGCGCGGCCGGATCGTCGAAGCGGGTGAAGTGATAGAGCGCGGCGATCGTATACATGCGCCGCGACATAAGCGGCGGCGCGCGTTCAGGCAAGTGGACAAAGGGACGCCGTTGACGCAAGTTGGCGCCCTGCCTACCCATTGGGGCAACGAAAGAAGGAGGCCCGAGATGACCCAAGCCCTGATCGTGATCGACGTGCAAAACGATTTCTGCCCCGGCGGCGCACTGGCCGTGGAAGAGGGCGACAGGATCGTGCCGGGCATCAACGCGCTGATGGACGAGTTCGGGGCGGTGATCCTGACGCAGGATTGGCACCCGGCCGGCCATTCCTCGTTCGCGTCCAGCCACGAGGGCAAGGCGCCCTTCGACATGATCGAGATGCCCTATGGCCCGCAGGCTCTGTGGCCGGATCATTGCGTGCAGGGCAGCGACGGCGCCGCGTTCCATCCCGACCTTCGCACCGATCGCGCCGACATGATCCTGCGCAAGGGCTATCGCGCGGGGATCGACAGCTATTCGGCGTTCTTCGAAAACGACCACCGCACCCCCACCGGCCTGCACGGCTATCTGCAGGAGCGCGGCATCACGGACCTGACGATGGTAGGGCTGGCGACGGATTTCTGCGTCAGCTACTCGGCCCTGGACGGCGCGAAGCTGGGCTATGACGTGGTGGTGCGCGAGGGGCTGTGCCAAGCGATCAACCTGGACGGATCGCTGGAAGCGGCGATCGACGGGATGAAGGATGCCGGCGTTCGGATCGCCTGAGCGATGTCCGATCTGGTTCCCCGGATCGAAGAGTGCCGTGTGTGCGCCGACCGTTTTGCCCGGACCGCGACGGGACATGCGCCGCGCCCGGTGGTGTGGTTCCGCCCCGAGGCGCGCATCCTGATCGCGGGGCAGGCGCCGGGGATGCGGGTGCACAAATCGGGCCGGCCGTTTGACGACCCCTCGGGCGACCGTCTGCGCGACTGGCTGGGGATTGACAAGGCCACCTTTTACGACATGTCGCGGGTGGCCATCGTGCCGATGGCTTTCTGTTTTCCGGGCTATGATGCCAAGGGCAGCGACCTGCCGCCGCCGAAGATCTGCGGGCAGACCTGGCACAACCGGGTGATGGCCGCGCTCGAGCGAGTGGAATTGTCGGTGATCGTGGGCGGCTATGCGCAACGCTATCACATGGGCGTGCGCGGCGGAGTGACGGAGACGGTTGCGGGCTGGCGGGACCATGCGCCGCGCCTGTTTCCCTTGCCGCACCCGTCTTGGCGCAATACCGCATGGCTCAGGCGCAACCCTTGGTTCGAAACCGACCTGCTGCCGGTTTTGCGCGCCCGTGTGCAAGAGGTGCTGGATGGCTGACGAGACTTTCCTGGACAGGGCCCATGCGGCGATGGAGGCCGCGCCCGAGGACGCGCAGGCGCGGCTGCGGTTCTACGAGGCCTTGGCGGGCTGCGAGCTGTTCCTGTTGCTCGAGGCCGAACCGGAGGGCGAGGCGATCACGCCGCGCAGCTTCGAGGTGGAGGGGCAGTCCTTCGTTCTGGCGTTCGACCGAGAGGCGCGCCTGGCCGAGTTCGCGGGCGGGCCTGCGCCCTATGCCGCGCTGTCGGGGCGGTCGGTGGCCGAGGTGTTGGCGCACGAGGGGCTGGGCCTTGGCGTGAACCTCGATGTCGCGCCATCGGCGATCCTGCTGCCGCCCGAGGCGGTCGCGTGGCTGGCCGGGATGGTGTCGGAGGCGCCCGACGAGATCGAGGCGAAGCCCGAGTCGTTCCTTGCGCCGACCGGACTGCCCGAAAGCCTGCTGGCCGCGCTGGATGCCCGGCTGGCCGCGGCGGGGGGATTGGCCGACCTCGCCTACCTGGCTGGGGTCACCTATGAGGGCGGCGCGCAGGGCCACATGCTGGCCTTCGTGGATGCGGTGCCGGGGGCCGAGGATGCCTTGGCGCGCGCGGTGTCGGACGTGTTGGGATTTTCCGGGCTGGAGGCCGCGGCGCTGGACGTGGCGTTCTTTCGCGCCTCGGATCCGGTGGCGGCGCGGCTGGCGCGGGTGGGCCTGCGGTTCGATCTGCCGAAACCGCAGGCACCCGTGGCGGAGCTCGGCGCCGCGCCGGGCATGGACCCCGACCGTCCGCCGCGCTTGAAATGACCCGTCCCGCGCCGGGGGACGCTGTCCCCCGGACCCCCTGAGGTATTTCGAGCCAGATGAAGGGTCAGTAACCCAGATCGCGATCGACGAGGTGCAGGAGCGGCTCGCCGGATTCGCCACGGCGGATGTTCTCGGCGATGACGCGGGCCGCCGAGGCGGGGCGGGTTTCCGACGCGATATGCGGGGTCACCGTGATGCGCGGATGCGCCCAGTAGGGGTGCTCGGGTGGCAGCGGTTCCTCGCGGAAGGTGTCGAGCGTGGCGTGGCCGATCTGGCCCGCGTCGAGCGCGGCCAGCAGCGCGTCATCGTCGATCAGCGTGCCTCGGCCGGGATTGAGGATCACCGCGCCTTCGGGCAGGCGGGCGAGCGTGTCGGCGTTCAGGGTGTTTTCGGTTTCGGGGGTGTGCGGCAGCAGAAGGATCAGGATCTGCGCGGTGGAGAGCGCCTTGTGCAGGCCGTCTTCGCCCGACAGGCAGGTCAGCCCTTTCACGTCCTTTTGCGACCGGCTCCAGCCGGTGACCGGAAAGCCGAGCGCGGCAAGCGCCTCGCCGCAGGCGCGGCCCAAAGCGCCGAGGCCGAGAATAGTGACCGGGCGGTCGCAGGCCAGCGGCGGCACGTCCTTGCGCCAGACACCGTCCTGGTTCAGCACATGCAGGTCCGTGCCGAGATGGTGGCGCAGCGTGTGGCCGGTGACCCATTCGACCATGCCGCGAGTCAGCCCGTCATCGACCATGCGCGCAAGCGGCTGGGTCAGGGTGGGATTGTTCACGATGTCCTCGACCCCGGCCCAGAGGTTCAGAACGGCCTTGGCGCGGGTATAGGGGCTGAAATCCTGCACCGATCCGTTGGGCGCGCAGACGATGTAATCGACCGTTTCGGGAGGCATGTCGGTGGCCAGGTGCACGTCGGTCAGCCCGGCCTCGGAGAAGGCGGTTCTGAGCGGTTGTTCATAGATGTCCCACCGCTCGGGGCGGGCGGCGAAGAGAACGTTGATGGTCATCGCGTTACCTTGGTTTGTGAATATGCGCGCTTTGCACGAGGCCGAAGGCGATCATCAGCACCAGCATGGCCGAGCCACCGTAGCTGACCAGCGGCAGCGGCACACCGACCACCGGGGCCAGCCCCATCACCATAGACATGTTGACGGCGAAGAACAAAAAGAAGGTCACCGCGATCCCGAGGGTCAGCAGCGACGAGAACCTGTCGCGGTTGTTCAGCGCCGTGGCGATGCAGAACACAAGGATCAGCGTATAGAGCCCCAGAAGCGACATGCCGCCGACGAAGCCCAGTTCCTCGGCCAGGGTGGTGAAGATGAAGTCGGTATGTTTCTCGGGCAGGAAGTTCAGGCGCGATTGCGTGCCCTGCATGAAGCCGCGGCCCGTCCAGCCGCCGGACCCGAGCGCGATCTTGGACTGGGTGATGTGGTAGCCCGCGCCGAGCGGATCGGAGGAGGGATCGAGAAAGGTGTCGATCCGGCGGTACTGGTAATCGGCCAGCAACTGCCAGTCGGTCCCGCGGCTTTGGAAGGCGGCCGTGATGAGCGAGATGCCGATGGCGATGACGGCGGCGAAATAGGCCCAGTGCACCCCGGCCATGAACATCAGCGCGCCGCCCGCCGCCAGCAGCAGGATCGAGGTGCCAAGGTCGGGCTGGCGCAGCACGAGGGCGACGGGCACAAGGATGAGCCCCACCGGCGCCAGCACCCAGAGCGGGCGGGACACCCGGCTCATCGGCAGCCAGTCGTAATAGGCGGCGAGGATCATCACCAGCGTGATCTTCATCAGTTCCGAGGGCTGCAGGCGCATGAAGCCGAGGTCGATCCACCGCTGCGCGCCCATGCCGACGGTTCCGAAAAGCTCGACCAGCACCAGCAGCACCAGCGACACCGCATAGGCCAGAACGGCCATGTTGCGCCAGAACCAGATCGGCACCATCGCCACGATCAGCATGACCGCAAAGCCGAGCGCGTAGCGTTTCATCTGCGGTTCCGCCCAAGGCGTGAACGACCCGCCCGCCACCGAATAGAGCATCAGGAAGCCGACCCCGGCGACGGCCGTGAGCAGGATCGCCAGCGGCCAGTTCAGGTAAAGGATCTTGCGCAGGCCCGTGGGCGTCGTCTTGACGGTATATTCAAGATAGCTCATGCCCGGTCGCTTTCATCGCTGTCGTGTTGCGGCCGGGCGCGGCGCAGTTTTTCCTGCTGGGTCTCGATGCGGCCGCGATCCTTGGCCGGGTAGGCGGCGAGCGGCGGGTCTTCGCCGTAAAGCGCCTGAAGCGTGATGTCGCGGGCGATCGGGGCGGCGGCGGTCGAGCCTCCGCCGCCATGTTCGACCACCACCGCCACGGCGATCTTCGGATTGTCGAAGGGCGCGAAATTGACGAACAGAGCGTGGTCGCGGCGTTCCCAGGGCAGGTCGGCATTGCGCGTTACGCCGCGGGCGCGTTCGGCGGCGGTGATGTTGCGCACCTGGCTGGTGCCGGTCTTGCCGGCCATGCGGAAGGCGTCTTCGATGATCCGGCTGGAATAGGCGGTGCCGCGGCGGTTGTTCGACACGGCGAACATCGCCTTGCGCACCTCGCGCAGCATGTTCTCGTTCAGGCCCAGATCCTCGCCGTGGCCGGTGGGCTGTTCGACCCCGTCCACCGATTTCACCAGCCGCGGGCTGACGCTGCGATTGGTGGCAAGGCGCGCGGTCATCACCGCAAGCTGCAGGGGCGAGGCCAGCACGAAGCCCTGCCCGATCGCGGCATTCACGCTGTCGCCGATCACCCAGTCCTCGCCCTTGTTCACCAGTTTCCAGTCCTTGGTGGGCATGAGCCCCGCCGCCACGGAGGTCAGCGGCAGATCGTGCTGGACACCCAGGCCCAGCCTGCGGGCCATGGCGCTGATATTCTCGATCCCGGTGCGCAGGGCCATGTCGTAGTAATAGACATCGCAACTGTCGCGCAGCGAAGTGTGCAGGTTCACGTTGCCGTGGCCCACGCGTTTCCAACAATGGAAACGGCGGCCGCTGACCTCCATGTGGCCGGGGCAATAGACCGTTTCGGCCGGATCGACCTGCCCGGCCTCGAGCGCGGCGAGCGCGGTGACCATCTTGAAGGTCGAGCCGGGAGGATAGATGCCCTGGACAGCCTTGTTGGGCAGGGGGCGATACTTGTTCTCGAGCAGCGCCTTGTAATCCGAGACCGAGATGCCGCGCACGAACAGGTTGGGATCGAAACTGGGCGCCGAGGCGCAGGCCAGCAGATCGCCGGTTTCGCAATCCATCACCACGGCGGCGGCGCTTTCTTCGGCAAGGCGCGCATGGACATAGGATTGCAGATCGTTGTCGATGGTGATCTGGATGTCGGCCCCGGCTTCACCCTCGACGCGGTCCAGCTCGCGCATGACGCGGCCCGAGGCGTTCACCTCGACCCGCTTGGTTCCGGCCTTGCCGCGCAGAAGCTCTTCCAGCTTGGCCTCCAGCCCGATCTTGCCGATCTGGAAGCGCGGGATCAGGAGCAGTTGATCGGGGGCGTCGATGCGTTCGAGGTCGCGTTCGCTGACCGGGCCGACATAGCCCACGACATGCGCGTAGTCCGGCCCGAGCGGGTAGCGCCGGGACAAGCCCACCTCGGGGGTGACGCCGGGCAGGGCGGGGGTGTTCACCGCCACGCGGCTGATATCGTTCCAGGTGACGCGATCGGCCACTGTGACGGGCGTGTCGCCCCGCAAGTCGCGAAGGTCGCGGCGGGCGCGTTCCAGCTCGTCGGGATCGAGCTCGACCAGTTTGGCCAGGCGCGCGATCACCTTGTCCACGTCACCGGCCTCTTCGCGGACCATGGTGATGCGGTAGCTGGGCACGTTCTCGGCCACCACGGCCCCGTCGCGGTCGAAGATGCGGCCCCGAGTCGGGGGGATCAGGCGGATGTTGATGCGGTTCTCGTCGGCCAGCAGGCGGAACTGGTCGGCCTGTTCGACCTGCATGAAACGCATCCTGAGCGCCAGAAGCCCGACGAAGCCGGCCTGTGCCCCGGCCACGATCAGCCCGCGGCGGGTGATGCGCCGTTGGCTTTCGGCGTTATCGCGGCCGGGGCGTCTCATGAGCGGCTCCCGAGGGCGTCGATGTCGCCCGGAGCGATCTTGCGCACCCCGAACACCCATTGCGAGATCAGCGCGACCAGCGGATAGGCCGCCAGCGTTGCCACCAGTTGCATCAGGCTGAGGCCGAGCGGCGCGCGGTCCACCACCAGGAGCGTCAGAACGAGGCGGTAGCCCACGGTCATGGCGACAAGGGTGGTTGCGACGGTTGCCCATTCGGCGGCGAAGGTCAGGCCGCGCAGGCCGGGTTCGCGCCTGCGAAGCGCCTCGCTTCCCAGCAGGACAATTGCGGCCCAGAGGCCCGGCGGCCGCTGGAACAGAAGGTCGCCCAGCAGGAAGATCGCGGCGATCAGGGTGGCCGGCACGAAATCGGGCCGGCGCAAGACCCAGGCGAAGGTCAGGGCCAGAATGAGGTCCGGGCCGGCCCAGCCCCGCGGCAGGGTGTCCAGCGGCAAAAGGTGCAGAAAGATCAGCACCAGGCACGCCAAGACGAACACCGCCCGCATCACCCACTTGTTCTGCTTCTTGCGATCAGCCATTTCCGGCCTCGGGCTGTTGGCTGTCGATCTCGGTCTCGGGGTCGGGATCGGGGCCGCCGGAGGTTTCCGGCAGGCTGGCCGGCGCGATCAGGCGGCCGGGATCGTCGATCTTTTCATGCCCGTAGCTGCGCAGCACGCGCAGGAATTCAAGCCGTTCGTAATCGGCGGCAAGGCGCACGCGCATCCGGCCGCCGGGATCCTGCGCCAGAACGCCAACCACCAGCCCGGCGGGAAACACCCCGCCATTGCCCGAGGTCATAACCCGGTCACCGGGCCGCACCCTGTCGGGGGCCTCGATGAAATCGACGATCGGGGCCGCAGTATTGTCGCCGATCAGCAGCGCGCGCTGCCCCGAGGGCTGGATGGTGACGGGTATGCGGCTGGAGGTGTCGGTCAGCAGAACCACGCGCGATGTGGCGTCGCCCACGCCCGAGATGCGCCCTACAAGGCCCAGCCCGTCCATCGCCGCCCAGCCATCGACGATGCCATCACGGCTGCCGACGTTGATAAGGACCGACTGACGGAACGGCGAGCCGCTATCGGCCATCACCACACCGGTCACGTAGGTCAGGCGTGGATCGAGCTGGACGTTGTTGAGATCGAGCAGCCGTGCGTTTTCCTGTTCAAGCTGTAGCGCGGCCTCTTTCCATGCCTTCATCTGCTGCAATTCGCGGCGCAGTTCCTGGTTCTGCTGGTAGATGCGCTGATAACTCTGGAAATCGTGCAGGATGTTCACCGCCGCCGTGACCGGCGCCATGGCCCAGTCGAAACTCGGCACCACCTGGTCCACGACCTGCGCGCGGAACCGTTCGACCCTGGGGCTGTCGATGCGCCAGAGCAGGAACAGGCCCAGCAGGCACACCAGCAGGACGCCGATCAGCAAACGCTTCAGCGGGCCGGTATAATCATCAGCCTGTGCGCGGTCTCGTGCCAAGTTTCCCCCCTTTGAAGCAAAGGGTCGGTGCTTCAGCTGTCGTAGTCAATCGCGTGGCGCAGCTGTTTTTCGAATTCCAGCGCCTTGCCGGTGCCAAGCGCCACGCAATTCAGGCTGTCATCGGCGATGGACACGGCCAGCCCGGTCTGTTCGCGCAGCGCGAGGTCCAGATCGCCCAGAAGCGCGCCGCCGCCGGTCAGCATCACGCCACGGTCCACGATGTCGGCGGCAAGGTCGGGCGGCGTTGCCTCGAGCGCGGTCATCACCGCCTCGCAGATCGCCTGCACGGGCTCGGCGAGGGCCTCGGCAACCTGGGCCTGGCTGATCTCGGTTTCCTTGGGCACGCCGTTCAACAGGTCGCGGCCACGGATCTGCATCGAGGCGCCGCGCCCGTCATCGGGCATCCGGGCCGTGCCGATCGAGGTCTTGATCCGTTCGGCGGTGGATTCCCCGACCAGAAGGTTCTGCTGGCGGCGCAGGTAGCTGATGATCGCCTCGTCCATGCGGTCGCCGCCGACCCGCACCGAGCGGGCGTAAACGATGTCGCCCAGGGACAGGACGGCCACCTCGGTCGTGCCGCCGCCGATATCGACCACCATCGAGCCGGTCGGATCGGTGATCGGCATCCCCGCGCCGATGGCGGCGGCGATGGGTTCGGCCACCAGCCCCGCGCGGCGCGCCCCGGCCGACAGGACCGATTGGCGGATCGCCCGCTTCTCCACCGGCGTCGCGCCATGCGGCACGCAGACGATGATCTTGGGCTTGGAGAAGGTGGAACGCTTGTGCACCTTGCGGATGAAATGCTTGATCATCGCCTCGGCGGTGTCGAAATCGGCGATCACGCCCTCGCGCATCGGGCGGATCGCCTCGATAGAGCCGGGGGTCCGGCCCAGCATCAGCTTGGCGTCCTCGCCCACGGCCAGAACCTTTTTCTGCCCGTCCTTGACGTGGTAGGCCACGACCGAGGGTTCCGACAGGATGACGCCGCGCCCTTTCACGTAGACAAGCGTGTTGGCGGTGCCCAGGTCGATCGCCATGTCCGAGGAGAACAGACCGGGGATGTTTTGGAAGATCGGCATATATGTCGGGTTCCTGTGGTCGAGTCGAACAATTCAGATGGCCCGCGACTCGTGTCTTCGGTGCCAGATGTTCTTATAGATCGCCGCTGCGCACGGTGAAAGGGGACTTTCGGCCCCGTGAGCATCATGTCGCCGGGAAAGTGATGGTGCTGCTGGGGAGGATTGAACTCCCGACCTCACCCTTACCAAGGGTGCGCTCTACCACTGAGCTACAGCAGCAGCGTGTGGCGCGCTGCTTAGACGCTAATTCCAATCGGTGCAAGCCCAATCTGGACGCTTTTTGCGCCCTGCTGTAGACAGGGGGCATGAGCGAGAAAGACCCCGCAAAACAGGCCCCAAAACAGGCCGAAAGCCGTGAGGACCGCCTAAAGGCGGCCTTGAAGGCGAACCTCGCCCGGCGTAAGGCGCAGATGCGCGGCCGCGCCGGTGACGGGGCGACAGGCAAGCCCGAGGACAAGGACTAGAGCAGATGGATTCGATTATCGTCACGGGCAATGGCCCTCTGAAGGGGCAGATCCCGATCGCGGGGGCCAAGAACGCCTGCCTGACGCTGATGCCCGCCACCTTGCTCAGCGAGGAACCGCTGACGCTGCTCAACGCGCCGCGGCTGAGCGACATCAAGACCATGTCGGCGCTGCTGCAGTCGCTCGGGGCCGAGGTCTCGCAGTTGCAGGACGGGCAGGTTCTGGTGATGTCCAGCCATGCGCTGACCAGTCATGTCGCGGATTACGAGATCGTCCGCAAGATGCGCGCCTCGATCCTGGTGCTGGGGCCGATGCTGGCGCGCGACGGTCACGCGGTGGTGTCGCTGCCGGGCGGCTGCGCGATCGGGGCGCGGCCCGTCGATCTGCATCTTCGCGCGCTCGAGGCCATGGGCGCCGAGCTGGACCTGAAAGACGGCTATGTCCATGCCAAGGCGCCCGGCGGGCTGAAGGGCGGCACGGTGGAGTTTCCTCTGGTCTCCGTGGGAGCGACGGAAAACGCGCTGATGGCGGCGACCCTGGCCAAGGGGACCACGGTGCTCAAGAACGCCGCCCGCGAGCCCGAGATCGTCGATCTGGCCGACTGCCTGCGCCGGATGGGCGCCCAGATCGAGGGGGACGGCACCGACACGATCACCATCCAGGGCGTCGATCGCCTTGGGGGCGCGACCCATCCGGTCGTGGCCGACCGGATCGAGTTGGGCACCTACATGCTGGCCCCCGCGATCTGCGGCGGGGACGTTGAATGCCTGGGCGGACGGAAGGATCTGGTGGGCGCGTTCTGCGAAAAGCTGGACGCGGCGGGCATCGACGTGACCGAGACCGACAAGGGCCTGCGCGTGACACGCGGCAATGGCCGGGTCCGCGCCGTGGACGTGACGACCGAACCGTTCCCTGGCTTTCCGACCGATTTGCAGGCGCAGATGATGGCGCTGATGTGCATCGCCGACGGTACCAGCGTTCTGGAGGAAAAGATTTTCGAGAACCGCTTCATGCACGCGCCCGAACTGATGCGCATGGGGGCGCAGATCGACGTGCAGGGCGGCACGGCCACCGTCACCGGCGTCGAGCGGCTGAAAGGCGCGCCGGTCATGGCGACCGATCTGCGCGCCAGCGTGTCGCTGATCCTGGCCGGTTTGGCCGCGGAGGGGGAAACCATCGTCAACCGCGTCTATCACCTCGATCGCGGCTATGAGCGCGTCGAGGAGAAGTTGGGCAACGTAGGCGCGAAAATCGAACGGGTGTCAGGCAAATGACCGAGGACGCAACATTCGAAGAGGGCCGTGAGGCGCCGCTGCACCTGGGCGCTCTGGACCCTGACGACCTGCAGGTGATCTCTTCACTGGCGCAGGATGCCGTCTTTCCGGCGACCGAGATGTCGTGGCGTCCGGCCGAACGGCGGTTCGCGCTGTTGCTCAACCGCTTCCGGTGGGAAGATGCGGGTCGCGCCCGCCACGACCCCGAGCGCGTTCAATCCGTGCTGGTGATCGACAACGTGCTGCGCGTGTCGAGCCACGGCATCGACCCCAAGGACCGCGACACGATCCTGTCCCTGCTGGCCATCAGCTTCGAACCCGGCGAGGCGCCCACGGGCCAGGTGCTGCTGACGCTGGCGGGGGATGGGGCCATCCGGCTTGAAGTCGAGGCGTTGGAGGTCGTGTTGAAAGACGTGACGCGCCCTTACCGCGCCCCCTCGCGCAAGGTTCCGCGCCACGAGGTTTGAACGGCCACCTGCCGGACGGTCTTTGGGCCAGGGGCAAGGTGTTGCGGATGGCCGCGAAAGCCCTGACCTGCGCCTCTTCGCGGCTTGTGGCACGGGGCGGTTCGGTCTAAGGATTGCGGCGTGCAAGGAGACCCCGAATGCCTGTTTTTCTGGATGCCGACGCCATGGATTTCGACGCGCGGTTCGCGGCCCTACTGGGCGCAAAGCGCGAGGAGTCGCCGGATGTGGACGATACCGTCGCGGCGATCATCGCGGATGTTCGCGACCGCGGCGATGCCGCGCTGATCGAATTGACAGCCCGCTTCGACCGGCTTGACCTGACGCCGGACACCCTGCGCTTCACGCCCGGAGAGATCGACGCGCTGGTGGCCGACGTGCCCCGGCACGAGCGCGAGGCCTTGCAGATCGCGGCCGACCGGATCCGCGCCTATCACCAGAAACAACTGCCCGCCGACGAAAGCTGGACAGACGAGGCTGGCGCGACGCTTGGCTGGCGCTGGACGCCGGTGTCGGCGGCGGGACTTTACGTGCCGGGGGGCTTGGCCTCTTACCCGTCCTCGGTGCTGATGAACGCCATTCCGGCCAAGGTGGCCGGGGTGGAACGCCTGGCGATCACCGTGCCCACACCGGACGGGCAGGCCAACCCTCTGGTCCTGCTGGCGGCAAGATTGGCCGGGGTGGACGAGATCTACCGCGTGGGCGGCGCGCAGGCGATTGCAGCGCTTGCCTATGGCACCGAGACCATCGCGCCGGTGGACAAGATCACCGGGCCCGGCAACGCCTTTGTCGCCGCCGCGAAGCGCCGTGTTTTCGGGCGCGTCGGGATCGACATGATCGCCGGACCCTCGGAAATCCTGGTGATCGCGGATCGCGACAACAATCCCGACTGGATCGCGCTGGACATGCTGAGCCAGGCCGAGCATGACGAAAGCGCGCAGGCCATCCTGATCACGGACGATCCGGCCATGGGCAAGGCCGTGGAGGCCGCCATCGAGCGGTATCTGACGATGCTGGAGCGGCGCGAGATTGCCGCGGCAAGCTGGCGCGATTTCGGGGCGATCATCACCGTGCCGGACATGGACCGCGCCGCCGAGCTGGCCAACCGCATCGCGCCCGAGCACCTGGAGGTCTGCGTGGCCGATGCCGAGGGGCTGGCTGACAAGATCACCCATGCCGGCGCCATTTTCCTTGGCGCCTGGACGCCCGAGGCGATCGGCGATTACGTGGGCGGGCCGAACCACGTGCTGCCGACGGCGCGGTCGGCGCGGTTCTCGTCGGGGCTGAGCGTGATGGATTTCGTCAAGCGGACCACGCTCGCCCGGATGACGCCCGCGGCCCTTCGCGCCATCGGCCCGGCGGCCGAGACGCTGGCCCAATCCGAAAGCCTGGAGGCGCATGGCTTGTCGGTCACGGCACGTCTTAACCATCTGAACGAGCAATAGAAAATGTCGCGTATCTGTCATATCGAGTTGGACGACGCCAACCTGCCCCCCCCCACGCCGGAGATCGAACAGGAGCGCAAGGTCGCCATGTTCGACCTGATCGAGGAGAACTCGTTCTCGCTGCCCAGGCGCGATGACCGGGTCGCCCCCGAAGGCCCTTACCGGGTGGGGCTGTCGATCCGCGACAAGCGGCTGGTCTTCGACATCCGCACCGAAAGCGAACAGCCGGCGGCCGAGTTTCACTTGTCGCTGAGCCCGTTCCGCCAAGTGGTCAAGGATTACTGGCAGATCTGCGAAAGCTATTTCGACGCGGTCAAGAATCTGCCGCCCGCCCAGATCGAGACCATCGACATGGCCCGCCGGGGCATCCACAACGAGGGTGCGCGCATCCTGGAAGAGCGGCTGGAGGGCAAGGCGGAGGTCGACTCGGACACGGCGCGGCGGCTTTTCACGCTGATCTGCGTGCTGCATTTCGGGGGCTGAGCACCGATGGCCGAAGAGCTTCCCCAGTCGGTGCTCTTTTGCTGCGATCACAACGCGGTGCGCTCGCCCATGGCCGAGGGCATCATGAAAAAGCTATACGGCACAGATGCTTATGTCCAGTCGGCCGGGGTCAAGGGCGACATGGAGATCGACGGGTTCTCCATCGCCGTCTGCGAGGAAATCGGCGTCGAGCTGGCCCGCCACCGCACCCGCAGCTTCGACGAGATGCAGCAGTGGGGCGATGACCTGTCGTCCTTCGATCTGATCGTCGCGCTGAGCCCGGCGAGCCAGCGCAAGGCGCTGGAGTTGACGCGCGTGTTCCATCTGGACGTGATCTACTGGCCGATCATGGACCCAACCGGGCTGGGCGAGACGCGCGAGGCCAAGCTGGATGCCTATCGCCAGACCCGCGACCAGATCATCGCGCATCTCAAGGAGCGATGGGGCGAGCCGAGGGTGGACCTGTGAACGCCTTGAATTCCAAGATTTTTTCGGCGGCCTGCGCGGGGCGGGCATGATCCGGGTGGAGCGGCTGAGCGGGCGCGACCTGGCCGCGGCGCTGGAGGCGGTGGCGCGGCTGCGGATCGAGGTGTTTCGGGACTGGCCCTACCTGTATGACGGGGATGCCGCCTATGAGCGGGGCTATCTTCAAACCTACCGCGACAGCGCCGATGCGATCCTTGTGGGCGCGTTTGACGGGGACCGGCTGGTGGGGGCCTCCACCGGCACGCCGATGGAGGATCACGCCGAGGATTTCGCGGCGGCCTTTGATGGGCAAGGCTATGATTTGAAAGACATTTTCTACTGCGCCGAAAGCGTCCTGCTGCCGCAATACCGGGGCCGGGGGATCGGCCACGCCTTCTTCGAGGCGCGCGAGCCCCATGCCCGCGAGATGGGCCGGCGGCATTCGGCCTTTTGCGCGGTGGTGCGGCCTGCCGATCACCCCTTGAAACCAAGGGACTACGCGCCGCTGGACCCGTTCTGGCGCAAGCGGGGGTATGCGCCGCTGGAGGGGGCCGTGGCGTGGTTCCGCTGGAAGGATATCGACCGGCCATCCGAGACCGATCACCCGCTGCAATTCTGGTGTCGGGCGCTCTGAGCGGGCGAATCGCCCCAAGCCTTTGGTTAACAAGGCAAAACCCTGATCGGTATCACGTCGGTATAACGTCGGTATCACGTCGGTATTCGGCACCGCGCCGGGCCGGGTTAACAGGGCGTGCGGTGCGCGGTGGCGCCGCGCCGCACGGCCCTGACACCGTCTGCGGCAGAAACAGCACAAATCGCGGCGACGCCGCCTTTCAGGCGTGACCGGGCCGGGGGCCTTTGCTATCTCAATCGCTCTGGGGGCGAAAATTTGGACGGGATGGAACGCAATGCGCCCCTTTGCGAGCGGATTTCTATTGTGCCTTGCGCTGAGTGCGCAGGCGGCGGCGGACGGCCGCCACTATATCGGCTATGGCCGGCTGCTGACCAATGACGTGATCGGGGACACGCAAGACCGCTGGCGCACCGGGTCGCTGGCCTCGAGCCGTGTTTGGGGGGCGGAATGGACGGGGGTTGCACCCGATACGCTGGGGCAAGTGCTGGAACTGCGTCTCAACGGCGAGATCATCGGGCCGGAGAACCTGATCGCGCCGGACGCGGGCGACCGGCCGCTGGCGCACGCGCTGTCGCTGGGGCTGCACAGCCATGCGACCGCGGGCGGGGTGGATGTTTCATTCGGCGGCGATCTGGTGTTCACCGGCGAACAGACCCAACTGGACCATGTGCAGGACCTGATCCACGACGTGTTCGGCGGCAAGCGTGCATCGCCGGCAGTCGAGGCTACGCGACTGGGCAACGATGTCTTTCCGACGCTCGTTTCCGAGGCCAGCCGGGAATTCGCCGTGGGACGCTCGGCCCGTCTGCGGCCCTTTGTGGAGGGGCGCGTCGGGGTCGAGTCGCTGATCCGCGCGGGCGCGGACCTGGTGATCGGAGAGGTGGGGCTTGGCGGCCTGATGGTGCGCGAGCCGGTGACCGGCCACCGCTACCGCGTGATCGAGGACGAGGGACAGGGCCTGTCCTTCGTGCTGGGGGCCGATATCGCCCATGTCGCGGACAGCGCGTTCCTGCCCGAAAGCGCGGGATACGACCTGACGGACGCGCGCCGCCGCGTGCGGGCCGGGGTGCATTGGCAGGGGCAGAAGGGCAGCAACCTGTTCTATGGCGTCACCTGGCTGGACAAGGAGTTCGAGGCACAGCGCGAGGCGCAGGTTGTGGGCTCGATGCGACTCCAGCTGAGATTTTGACAAAAAACGATACAAAGCCTTCCCAGGGTGATTCGGCTTTGATAACCTGCTATTAATAAAAAAACTAAAGGCAGGTTATACAGGTAATGAGAACGGGCTTTCGTGGCGCGTTTGTCATCTCCTGGTCGCAGACGGAAGTGGACGGTTTGGACGCCGCTCCGCCCCACGCGCTGACAGTTGGGGCCGCGTGGTCCTGGCGGGGTGACGTGGTGCGGGTCGATGGACCCAGTGGTGTGCTGCGCCTGGACGGGGCAAACAACGAGATCGACTGCCGCAAACGTGCGGTCCGCCTTGTGCGGCGCCTGGTGGGCGCGGCGCAGGCCAACAGCAACAATCTTGACGAGATCGAGATCGAGGAACCGCTGATGGATGCGGGCTTCGTCGTGACCGACGGGGCGCAGAGCTATACCATCACGATGATCGAGGTGGGCGGCGGCGCGCCGCCGCTGCTGATGTTCCTCGATCGAATACCGCCCTCGGACACGGAAATGTGGGTGGTCCATCACAGCATGGAGGGGCTGCACCAGCCCTCGGGCACGGGGCCGGAAACCGGCGGCGTGATCTGTTTCACCCCCGGCACGCGGATCGAGACCCCGGAGGGGCCGCGCCCCGTGGAGGATCTGCGCGAAGGCGACCGGGTGCAGACCAAGGATGACGGTGCGCAGGAGATCCAGTGGATCGGCAGCCGCCGGATGAGCGGTGCGCGCCTGTTCGCGATGCCGCATCTGCGGCCGGTGCGCATTCGCGCGGGCGCCTTGGGTATCGAGCGCCCGGACGAGGAATTGCTGGTCTCGCCCGGCCACCGGATGCTGATCCGGGGCCCGGTGGCGCAGGCATTGTTCAACACGCCCGAGGTGCTGGTCTCGGCCAGCGACCTCGTCAACAACGGCACGGTGGCGGTGGACCTGGCGGTGCGCGAAGTCACCTATATCCACCTGCTGTTGCCGCGCCACCAGATCCTGTGGGCCAATGGCGTGGAGACCGAGAGTTTCCACCCTGCCAGCACGGCGCTTTCCACCCTGTCGGACAATGACCGCGCCCGGCTGCTGGAGCTGGAGCCGCATCTGCAGTTCGAGCCGGAACGCTATGGCCGGTTCGCCCGCCGCAGCCTGAGCGCGTCGGAGGCCGCGCTGCTGGCGCATGAGGCGGCCTGACCCGCGCGCTTCGGATGAGTGGTTGACACTGCATCGCGGGCTTGTATAAGCGCGCCTTCATTGGTGTTGGTGGCCCCCGCAAGGGGATGCCTGTCGGCCGACCGGACATCGCCGGGACGCAAAGGACAACGCCCTTCTACGTATCGGAAGGAGATCAGCCGTGACCAAACGCACGTCTGCCAAGTACAAGATCGACCGCCGGATGGGCGAAAACATCTGGGGTCGCCCGAAATCCCCCGTCAACCGCCGCGAATACGGCCCCGGCCAGCACGGCCAGCGCCGCAAGGGCAAGATGTCGGACTTCGGCCTGCAGCTGCGCGCCAAGCAGAAGCTGAAGGGCTATTACGGCGATCTGACGGAAAAACAGTTCCGCCGCATCTTCCGCGAGGCCGAACGGCTGCGTGGCGACACCGGCGAGCTGCTGATCGGCCTGCTGGAGCGCCGTCTGGACGCCGTCGTCTACCGCGCCAAGTTCGTGCCGACCATGTTCGCCGCGCGCCAGTTCGTGAACCATGGCCATGTCCGCGTGAACGGCAAGAAGGTCAACATCCCCTCCTACCGCGTGAAAGAGGGTGACGTGATCGAGGTGCGCGACCGTTCCAAGCAGATGACCGCGCTGCTGGAAGCCGTGCAACTGCCCGAGCGCGACGTGCCCGACTATATCGAGGTCGACCATTCCAAGATGACCGCCACCTTCGTGCGGACGCCGGGCCTGGGCGACGTGCCCTATCCGGTGATGATGGAACCGAACCTCGTCATCGAATTCTACGCGCAGAACTAAGCGTTCTGCAGATCCGCAGAAAGGGCCGCGACGGGGATGCCGCCGCGGCCTTTTTCGTTTGCGGGTGCGGCAGGGTTGCCACGGTCGCGGCTGCCGGTGCGGCGAGCCTTTTTGATGCTGGTCAAGGCAGGGGGGCAAAGCTAGAACACCGGGCAAGGAGAACCGATGATGACGAAGATCACCCCGCAGCCGGGCATCATGGACATCAGGCTTTACGAGGGCGGCGCGAGCCATGTGGCCGGCGTGTCGAACGCGGTCAAGCTGAGCTCGAACGAGAACCCGTTCGGGGCCAGCGAGGCCGCGAAGGAGGCGTTCCGCAAGGCGGCTTATGATCTGCACCGCTATCCCTCGACCGATCATGCGGCGTTGCGCGCGGCCATCGGCGAGGTGCATGGTGTCGATCCCGCGCGGGTGATCTGCGGGGTGGGCAGCGACGAGATCATCGCCTTCCTGTGCCAGGCCTATGCCGGGCCGGGCGACGAGGTGATCCATACCGAGCACGGTTTTGCGATGTATCGCATCAGCACGCTGGCCAACAGCGCCACCCCGGTCGAGGTGCCCGAGCGCGACCGGGTGACGGATGTGGACGCGATCCTGGCCGCCTGCACCGAGCGCACCAGGCTGGTCTTCATCGCCAACCCCAACAACCCCACCGGCACGATGATCGGCGAGGGCGAGCTGGCGCGGCTGGCCGGCGGGCTGCCGGACCACGTGCTGCTGGTGATCGACGGGGCCTATGCCGAATACGTCGAAGGGTATGACGGCGGCGCGGGTCTGGTGGACAGCCGCGAGAACGTGGTCATGACCCGCACCTTCTCCAAGCTTTACGGCCTTGGCGGGCTGCGCGTGGGCTGGGGCTATGGCCCGAAACACGTGATCGACGTGCTCAACCGCCTGCGTGGCCCCTTCAACCTGAGCCAGGCGGCGCTGGTCACCGCCGAGGCGGCGGTGCGCGACACCGCCTGGGCCGAGAAATGCCGCAACGACAACACCCGCTTGCGCGCCTGGCTGGCCGAGGCGCTGGCCGGGCATGGCGTGGTCTCGGACACCTCGATGGCGAATTTCATCCTGGCGCGGTTTTCCAGCCGGGAAGAGGCCGAGGCCTGCGACGATTACCTGAAATCCGAAGGGCTGATCGTGCGGCGGGTGGCGGGCTACAACCTGCCCAACTGCCTGCGGATCACCGTGGGCGACGAGCCGAGCTGCCGCCGGGTGGCACATGCGGTGGGGCAGTTCATGGGGGATGAGTGATGGCGCAGGTCTATGAGCGCGTCGCGCTGATCGGCCTTGGCCTGATCGCCTCGTCGATGTTCTGGGCGATGAAGCGCGCGGGGCTGGCGGGCGAGGTGACGGGCTATGCCCGCTCGGCCGACACCCGCGCGGCGGCGCGCGAGATCGGCCTGTGCGACCGGGTCTGCGACAGCGCGGCCGAGGCGGTGGCGGGCGCGGACCTGGTGGTTCTGTGCGTTCCGGTGGGCGCCATGGGCGCCGTGGCCGCCGAGATCGCCCCCGCGCTCAAGCCCGGCGCGACGGTCAGCGACGTTGGGTCGGTCAAGAAGGCGGTGATCGAGGCGGTGGCGCCGCACCTGCCGCAAGATGTGCATTTCGTGCCGGCCCATCCGCTGGCCGGGACCGAGCATTCCGGGCCGCGATCGGGCTTTGCGGAACTGTTCGACAACCGCTGGTGCCTGATTGTGCCGGTGGAGGGCAGCGACCGCGATGCGGTGGACCGCGTGGAGCGGCTGTGGCAGGGGATCGGCGCGCAGACCGACGAGATGGATGCCGAGCATCACGACCTTGTTCTGGCCGTGACCAGCCACGCGCCGCACTTGATCGCCTACACGATGGTCGGCGTGGCCGACGATCTGCGCCGCGTGACCGACAGCGAGGTCATCAAGTATTCCGCCGCGGGTTTCCGCGACTTCACCCGCATCGCGGCCAGCGACCCGACGATGTGGCGCGACGTGTTCCTGTCGAACAAGGACGCGACGCTGGAAATTCTGGGCCGGTTCACCGAAGAGCTGTTCGCGCTGCAACGCGCGATCCGCACAGGTGACGGGGAGCATCTGTTCGAGTATTTTACACGCACCCGCGCCATAAGACGCGGGATCATCGAGGCCGGGCAGGACACGGACGCCCCGGATTTCGGACGTGTGAAAAAGGGGTGAGCCCATGCGGAAGGTTCTGTTTATCCCGTTGATCCTGATGGGATGTTCCCTGATCCCCGGTGGCGGAAAGGATGATCCGGTGGTGTCGAGCCGCGGATCGGTTTGCGGCGATCCGACGATCAAGGGCGAGGTCGTGGGCGAATTTCCCGGGCCGGGTGGCTGCGGCGTGACCAGCGCGGTGCGGGTCCGCTCGGTGGGCGGAATCGCGCTCAGCCAATCCTCGGTGATGAATTGCGAGACGGCCCGCACGCTGCGCGGCTGGGTGTCGCGCGACATGACACCGGCCGTGGGCGGCCTTGGGGGTGGCGCGACCGGCCTGCGCGTGGCCGCGCATTACGCCTGCCGGACGCGCAACCACCAGCCCGGTGCGCGCCTGTCGGAACATGCCAAGGGCAAGGCGATCGACATCGCCGCGATCCAGCTGGCCGACGGTTCGGAAATCTCGGTGCTGAACGATTGGGGCAAGGGCCGCAAAGGCCGCGTCCTGCGTGATCTGCATCGCAGCGCCTGCGGCCCCTTCGGCACGGTGCTGGGGCCGGAATCCGACCGCCACCACCGCGATCATTTCCATTTCGACACCGCCGATCATGGCTACGGCCCCTACTGCCGGTAGGGGCGGGGCCGCCCCCTAGCGCAGGCGCAGCACCGGGGCCGGGCCGACGGGCACCGGGCCGAGCATGACCATGCCCCGCCGGAACCCCAGCGGAATGTCCAGCGTGTTGGGGTTGCCCGCCATTCCCGCGATCAGTGACAGCCCGTCCTCCAGCGTGCCGGCCAGCCCCTTGGGCAGGGCGCCGGATTTCACTGCCATTTCGAGGATCTCGCGCCAGTTGCGGGCCTTCACGGTGATCTCGCCGGTGGGGCGGCCGGCCTCGTCCACCTCCAGATCGCCCGCGGCGCGCAGTTCCAGCCGGCCCCAGCGGGCCTCGGCCAGTTTCAGACGGATGGTGCGGGGCTGGGGGCGGGCATCCTCGATCGCGGTGCGGTCCCACGGCTTGTCGAACTCGACGATCAGATCGGCGCTGAAGGCATCAAAGGTTTCGGGCAGCGTGCCATCGGGATCGACCATGCGCCGCCACGGCAGGGACGGGGCCAGCCCGTCGGCCGCAAGGCCCAGACGGTAGGTCGCCGCGCTTTCCATCGGCACGTGTTCCGCCGCGAGGCGCAGCGCGTCGATCCGGGTCTGGCCGTCTCCGCTCACCGGGCGGATCGCCAGCGTTTGCGCGGTCAGCGAGGTGCGATCGACCTGCAGCATCGCATTCGGGGTCAGCACGAAGCTGGCGCGCATGTCGGCGCTGTCGATGTCGTATTTCTCAAGCGGTGTTGCGATGCGCTGCGTGTCGGGCCAGATGGCGATCACGTGGTTGGGCCGGTAGCTGAGCGCGTTGATCTGGAAGCGCGGCGCGGCCCAGGCCAGGCCGGTATCCGGGTCGGCGAGGTCAAGATCGTCGATGACCGTGTCCAGCCGGTTGGGAAAACCCTGCACGTCCAAAGCGCCGTAGTCGGCCACCCAGCCCTCGGCGCGGCGCTGTTCGAACCACGCGGCGAAACCCGATTGCAGGCTGCTGGCCGCCACCCACCAATAGGCCGACCATGCCAGCGCCGCGATCACGATGATACCCAGCAGAACCCTTTGCATCGGTGCCCCTTTCATGCCCGTTCCGCTTGGTGTTTAAGGCGTGAAAAGCGCGAGGAACAGCAAAATGACGATGTGGGTTTTCGGATACGGGTCGCTGGTGTGGAATCCCGGCTTCGAGGCACAGGAGCGGGTGATCGGCACGCTGCCCGGCTATCATCGCAGTTTCTGCATGCGTTCGATCCATCACCGCGGCACGGCGGAGGCGCCGGGCCTGGTGCTGGCGCTGGATGCGCTTGAGGGTGCGCGCTGTCATGGCGTGGCACTGTCGGTGCCCGAACCGGAGGAAGACCGGGTGCTGGCCTACCTGCGCGAACGCGAGCTGGTGTCGGCGGCCTACCTGGAAAAGCGGCTGGAGGTCGATCTGAGCGACGGACGCCGGGTGGAGGCGGTGACCTATGTGATCGACCCCGACCACGTGCAGTATTGCGGCGGTCTGGACCTGGAAGAGCAGGCGCAGATCATCGCGCGGGCCGTGGGCGGGCGCGGCCCGAACACCGAATACCTGTTCAACACCGCCGCGCACCTGAGCGAGCTGGGCATCACCGATCACGAGCTTGACTGGCTGGCCCGGCGGGTGCGGTCGCTGACCGGATAAAGCCTTGGCTTGCCTGCCCTTGGCGCGTAGGGTTGGGCCGTAAAGAACCAGAGCCGGGAGCCGTCCAGATGGACCAGCCGGACCGCGAGGTCGAGCCGCATTTTTCACGCCCCGTCCGCCAGATCGTGCTGATGCTGGTGGTGCTTGGCCTGACCGGGGCGGGCGCGTTTCTGGCGCTGCCGCGGGTCTTGCCGGTGTTTCAGGCGAACCCGTGGCTGAACGGGTTCATCCTGTTCGTTTTCTTCATCGGGGTGGCGGCCTGTTTCTGGCAGGTGATCGAACTGATCGGCTCGGTCCGCTGGATCGAGGGGTTCGCGGCGCAGTATCCGGGCCACGAGATGATCAAGGCGCCGCAATTACTGGCGCCGCTGGCCACGCTGCTGCGCCAGCGCCGCAAGCGGATGCAGATCGCCTCGACCTCGGCGCGGTCGATCCTCGATTCCGTGGCGCAGCGCATCGACGAGGCGCGCGAGATCACGCGCTATATCGTCAACATGCTGATCTTCCTTGGCCTTCTGGGCACGTTCTACGGGCTGGCCACCACGGTGCCGGCGGTGGTGGACACAATCCGCAGCCTTGCGCCGCAGGATGGCGAGGGCGGGGTCGCGGTGTTCAACCGGCTGATGACGGGGCTGGAGGCGCAGCTTGGCGGGATGGGGGTGGCCTTTGCCTCGTCCTTGCTGGGGCTGGCGGGATCGCTGGTTGTCGGCCTGCTGGAGCTGTTCGCGGGGCACGGGCAGAACCGGTTCTACCGCGAGCTCGAGGAATGGATGTCCACAATCACGCGGGTCGGCTTTTCGGCCGGGGACGGCGAGGGCAGCGGCGAGGCGCATGGCATGGCCGCGGTGCTGGACCAGATGGCCGAGCAGATGGAAAGCCTGCAGGTGATGCTGACCCAATCCGATGTCAGCCGCGCGATGGTCGATGAAAAGCTGGGGGTGCTGGCGGACTCGGTGGAGCGTCTGACGCACCGGATGGCCGATACCAACCCGATCAACGCCGCCCTGACGCGCGTGGCCGAGGGGCAGGAGCGTCTGGTTCAGGTCATGGAAGAGCGTGAGCCGCAAGGCGGCGATGGCGGTCTGGATGCGGAAAGCCGGATGCGCCTGCGCTCGATCGACGTGCAGATGTTGCGCATCCTCGAAGAAATCAGCGCCGGCCGGCAGGAGACCATGACGGAATTGCGCACCGACCTGGCGGCGTTGACCCGCGTCTTCAACGAGATGCGGGGACAGGAGCAGGCGGCGCGGCGCGGGGCCGGTGCCACGGCGGCGGCACCCGATCCCGACGGCCGGCAGGGGCGCTAGGCGATGGCGCTGTCCCGGCGCACAGGTGCACGGTTCCAGGCGTCGATCTGGCCGGGCTTCGTGGATGCGATGACCGGGCTGTTGCTGGTGCTTATGTTCGTGCTGACGATCTTCATGGTCGTGCAGTTCGTCCTGCGCGAAACGATCTCGGGACAGGCCAGCAAGCTGGACGCCCTGTCGGCCGAGGTGGCCGCGCTGTCGCAGGCGCTTGGGCTGGAGCAGGACCGCAACGCCACCCTGACCGAGCGGGTGGGTGAGCTGACCAGCACCCTGGGAGATGCCCGCGCCCGCCAGCAGGAGCAGGCGGCGCTGATCGCCAGTCTGCAGGCCGAACGCGACGCGCAGGAGCAGGCGCTGCAGGCGGCGCGGGGCCGCATCGCCGATTTCGAGGACCAGGTCGCGGGGCTTCTGGCCGAACGCGACCGCGCACTCGGGCAGTTGGCCGAGCTTGAAGAGGCGCAGGACGAGCTGATCTCGGAGCAGGAGGCGCTGCAACTGACGCTGGCGGATCTGCGCAGCGAGATCGACGCCCAGACCGAAGCGGCGCGGTTGGCCGCCGCGCGGCGCGAGGCGCTGGAGGCCCTTGTGGCCGATCTGCGCGCCGAGGCCGCCGCGAGCGACGAGGCGCAGGAAGCCTTGCGCGCGCAGGTGTCGGAGTTGCAGGACGAGTTGAGCGAAGAGGAACGGGCCCGGCTGGCCGAGGCGGCGGCAGCCGAGGCGCTGCGCGAGCGTTTGCAGAACGCCCGGTCCGAACTGTCGGCCATGACGCTCGCCCTGGAAGAGCAGCGCAAGCGTGCCGAGGAAACGCTGACCCTGCTGGCGGCGGCCGAGGAGGCGCAGGAGGATCTGAACGCGCAACTGGCCGCGGCGCTTCTGGCGCGGGAGGATCGCGAGGCGACGCTGGCGGCCAAGGATGCGCGGATCGGCGCGCTGGAAAGCCGCCTGTCGGAGATCGAAAGCGACGAGGAGACGCGCATCGCCGCGCTGCGCGCCGAACTGGAGGCCGCGCGCGCCCAACTGGCCCGGATCGAGGCCGAGCGGCAGGCGGCGCAGGCCGAGGCGATGGAGGCCGAGGAGGTGCGCGAGCGGTTGAGCGCGGCGCTGGCCGCCAAGCTGGCGGCCGAAGAGGATGCGGCCGAGGCGATGAGCGCGGCCGAGCAGCGCGCCGCCCTTCTGGAAGAGGCGCGCGCGCGGCTGTCGGAGCAGCAGGAGATCGCCTCGGAGGCGCAGAAGCAGCAGGCGCTTCTGAACCGGCAGGTCGCCGCGCTGCGCGAGCAGTTGGGGCAGTTGCAGGCGCTTCTGGACGATGCCAAGGCGCGCGAGGCGGCGCAGGACGTGCAGTTGCAATCGCTTGGCAACGAGTTGAACACGGCGCTTGCCCGCGTGGCCGCCGAGGAACGCCGCCGCCGCGAGGCCGAAGAGGCACGCGCGAAGCTGCTGGAAGAGCAGAAACAGGACCTGGAACGCTATCGCTCGGAGTTTTTCGGGCGGTTGCGCGACGTTCTGGGCGCTCAGGAGGGCATTCGGATCGAGGGGGACCGGTTCGTGTTCTCGTCCGAAGTGCTGTTTGCACCGGGCGAGGCGCGGCTGTCGGACGAAGGACGGCAGGAGGTGGCCAAGGTGGCCGAGATCTTCCGCAGCGTGACCGATGACATTCCCGAGGGCATCGACTGGGTGTTGCAGGTGGACGGGCATACGGATGACATTCCGGTGCGCCCCGGTGCACGGTTCGCCGATAACTGGGAGTTGAGCCAGGCGCGCGCCCTGTCGGTGGTGCGCTACATGATCGAGGATCTGGGCCTGCCGCCCGAGCGGCTGTCGGCCAACGGGTTCGGGGAGTATCAGCCGGTGAACGATGCCGACACCCCCGAGGCGCGGGCGCAGAACCGCCGGATCGAGTTGAAATTCACTGGGAAGTGACGGCGATGTCGGCGTGGCGCGCTGCGATCACCCGGTCGCCGCGCATCAGCCGGACATAGCCGCGGTAATCCCCCTCGGGCCAGCCGGCCTCGGGCGCATGGCGGCCGAAGGCGCGGAACAGTTGCGCCTGCGGGTCATCGAGCGTGACCGTGTGGCTGAAAACCTCGCCTTCGGGGCCTTGGGCAGTGAAGCGCAGCGTGTCGCCCGGACGGGCATAGAAGGCATGGCCATAGAGCACCAGCGCGGCGTCGGGACCGGCGGTGGCGGTGCGGGCGGCGCCGGATTTGACATCCTCGAATGACGGGACGGCAGTCGAGAACCCGGCGGTGAAAAGGCCCGCCCGGTCATAGCCCGGCGCCTTGTCCCAGAGCCTATCGCCCCCGATGATGCCGCAGGTGTCGCGATCGGTCGGGTTAAAGGGATCGACAACCGCGCCATCCTTTAGCACGCCCAGATGGACATGCGGCATGTTGGTCAGCCCGCTGAGGCCCACGCGCCCCAACACGTCGCCGGCCTTGACCCGCTGGCCGGATTGCACCGCGATGCTGCCTTGCGCCATGTGGCAATAGAGCGTCTGCCAGCCCCCGCCGTGGTCGATCCGCACGGCATTGCCGCATTCCCGGCCCTCGATGTCAGGGCGGGTTTCAGGCGTTATGGCGCGGTCGGGCATCCCGTCGCGGATGGCGGCGACGGTGCCAGGGGCCGCGGCCAGCACATCGACGCCGGCCTGCATCGCCTCGAAGGACAAAAGCGCGATGTCGGTGCCGCGATGCCCGTCGTGCGATTTCAGCCCGCAGGTGTAATCGCGTTGGCCGGGGCCGGGATCGGCATCGACGTAATCCTCGATGTAGCAGGTCTGCCCGAGGGTGCAGGCGATGGGAAGGGACAGTGAACGCGGATCGGCCGCCGCGGGTGCGGCGGCCGATGCCAGTGTCAGAAGGATCGCGAAACGCGCCCGGCGCATCAGTCCGCGGTCAGAAGCGGGGGTTTTTTGCCCGACAGGCGCGGCCGGTCC
>JAASSQ010000105.1 GCA_021767845.1 Roseovarius sp.
GAAGAAGATCACCGCCTCGACCCCGAGGCAGCCGTTCTTGGTGCCCCCGAAGCTGACCGCGTCGATGCCGGCCTTCCACGTCATCTCGGCCGGGGTGCAGCCGAGCGCCACCTGCGCATTGGCAAAGCGTGCCCCGTCGAGATGGACGGGCAGGCCGTGGGCGGCGGCGGTTTCGGTGAGGGCCGAGATCTCGTCCAGAGTGTAGAGCCGGCCCATTTCCGTCACCTGCGTGAGCGACACGGGGCCGGGTTGGGCGACATGCACGTTGCCGTGTCCGGCGGCGGCGATGGCGGTTTCGAGTTCCTCGGCCGTCATCTTGTCGCCCTCGCCCACCAGCGTCAGCTTGGAGCCGCCGGTATAGAATTCCGGCGCCTGGCATTCATCGCAGTTGATATGCGACAGGGGCGTTGCGTAGATCGTCTGCCAGGGCTGCGTGAGCGTGGCGAGCGCCAGCGCGTTGGCCGCGGTGCCGGTGGCGACGAGGTGGATTTCGGCCTCGGGCGCCTCGAACAGGTCGCGGAGGCGGGTGCGCACCCGGTCCATCAAAGCGTCGGCGCCGTAGGAGGCGGCGAAGCCCGCATTGGCCTCGGCCACGGCCTGCATCACCTTGGGGTGGGCGGGGCCGCAGTTGTCGGAGGCGAAATTCATGTGCCCGGCTCCTCGATCAGGTGATCTTCCCAGTCGTCTTCGGCCACTTGGAATTCCGGCAGGGTGGCGTTCTGCACGGACACGCCCGCGCGATGCACGCTGTCGGGATCGCCCGAAATGAGCGGGTGCCAGTCATAGAGCGGCTTGCCCTGGTAGAGCAGCTTGTAGGCGCAGGTCTCGGGCATCCAGTAGAGGTGGCCATGCAGGTTCTGCGCGGTGAGCGTGATGCATTCCGGCACGAACTTGTGGCGGATGTCATACTGCGCGCAGCGGCAGGTCGTATCATCGAAGAGCCGGCAGGCCACGCGGGTCAGCGCCACTTCGCCGCCGTCCTCGTCCTCGAGCTTGTTGAGGCAGCATTTGCCGCAGCCGTCGCAGAGCGCCTCCCATTCGTGGCGGGACATCTGCGAGAGCGACTTGGTTTCCCAGAAGCGGGGGGCGAGGCCGCTGCGGTCGATCGGGTCGTCGGTCATAGGGATGTCAGGATCTCGCGGGCGCGCAGGCAATCGGCATCCATCTGGGCGATGAACGCCTCGAGGCTGTCGAAGGTTTCCTCGGGGCGGAGGTAGTCCACAAGCGCCACCGACAGTTCCGCGCCGTAAAGATCGCCCGAGAAATCGAACAGGAAGGTTTCGAGGTTCGGTACCTCGCCGTTGAACATCGGCCGCACGCCAAGCGAGGCGGCGCCGTGATACTGCCCGGCATGGGGGCCGTCGAGCACATCGACCAGCACCGCGTAGACGCCGAAGCGCGGCGGGTGCAGCCCCGCGATCGACATGTTGGCGGTGGGGTAGCCCAGTTCGCGACCGCGCTGTTCGCCGCCCACGATGGTGCCGTCGATCCGGTGCCAGTGGCCCAGCATCGCGGCGGCGTCGCGCGGGCGGCCCTCGGTCAGCGCGGTGCGGATCGCGGTGGAGGAGACCTGCCCCTTCTGCCCTTCCAGAAGCGCGGCGATGGTGACGCCGAAGCCCATCTCGCGGCCGAAGCGTTCGAGATCGGCAGCGTCGCCCGCGCGGCCCTTGCCGAAGCAGAAATCGGCGCCGACGACCACGTGGCGCAGCCCCAGCCCGTCGGCAATCACGTTGCGGGCAAAGTCCTGCGGCGACAGCGCGGCCATCGCGGCGTTGAAGTTCAGCTCGTAAAGCTTGTCCACACCCAGTTTCTGCAGGCGGTTGGCGCGCGCCTCGCGGCCCATCAGGCGGAAGGGCGCGGTGTGGGGGGCGAAATATTCGCGCGGGTGCGGCTCGAACGTGAGCACGCCGAGCGGGGCGTCCAGCGCGCGGGCCTGGGTGCGGGCGATGTCGATCACCGACTGGTGGCCCAGGTGCACGCCATCGAAATTGCCGATGGCGGCCGAGGCGCCCCGGTCGGCCTGATCCACGTAGAGATGGTCGCGCACAATCTGCATGGGCGCAGGGGTAGCCCCATGTCCGGGCGGGTGCAAGCGCGATGCGCCTATGGGCCGGTCAGGTCTGACGGGGGCCGCGCATCTCGGCGATGGCGAGGCGGATGCGGCGCCAGTTCGCGGCCTCTTTCCGCCGGCCGGCGGCGTGGGATTCCTGCATCCGGCGGGCGGCGATCACGGCGGCCCTGGCGCCGTGGGACGCCAGCAGCGCGCGGGCATACTGGGTGGCTGTGCTGGGTTGCATGGTGTTCTCCTCCTGCCCGCAAGGATAGCACGAGGGGCGCGGAGGCGATCAAGGGCGGGGCGCGCAGGCCCCCGATGACGGCGGATTGTGGCGCGGCGTCAGTCGAACTTGCCCGAGGGGGCCAGCACCGTCGCTTCGCCGATCAGCACCTTCTTGCCGTTGACGAGGCAGCGGCAATCGAGCTGCACGCGGCGCTTGGAATGGTCGATGCCGACCACCTCGACCTCGGCCAGGACCATGTCGCCGGGGCGCACGGGGGCGAGGAATTTCAGGGTCTGGCCCATGTAGACCGTGCCGTGGCCGGGCAGTTGCTCGCCGATCACCGCCGAGATCAGACCGGCGGTCAGCATCCCGTGGGCGATGCGGCCTTCGAAGATGGTGTCCTGGGCGTAGGCGTCATCGAGATGCACCGGGTTCCGGTCGGTCGAGACCTGGGCGAACATCTCGATATCCTCGTCGGTGACGACCTTTCGCAGGCTGCGGGTCATGCCCATCTCGATTTCCTCGATGGTGATGGTCCCGCGTGGCATGTTGTCCAACATTCGACCCTCCCTTGCGGCTGGTGGGTAATTTTCGCGACGCTATCGCGCCTTGTGTTGGAACTTTATTACTTTGCAGGCGCAGAAAGGCAAGGGATTTTTGCCTAGCGCAAATGCCCGATCGTGTATGTCGGGAGGATTTTTTCCTGGTCGAGGAAGGCTTTCAGCGCGATCTCGTCCGGTTGCTGCGACGTTTTGGTTTCGGTCGCGGCCAGCCCGCCGGAGATGAAGAGGGAGTCGATATCCTCGCCCATGGCGCCGGCGATGTCGGTGTGGATGCCGTCGCCGATGGCGAGAATCGCGGCGTTCTCCACGTCATGCCCCGTGGCGGCGAGGCGGCGGCGCGCGAGATCGTAGATCGGCGGGTGGGGCTTGCCGAAATAGAGGCTTTCGCCGCCCATCTCGGTGTAGAGCCGCGCCAATGCGCCGGCGCACCATTCGCGGTGATCGCCGCGGTCCACGACAATGTCGGGATTGGCGCAGAGCAGCTTGAGGCCCATTGTCTTGGCATAGAGGAAATCGGCGCGGTAGTCGGAGGGGTCGGCGGTGGGGTCGAAGGGGCCGGTGCAGACGATGCCCTCGGCCTCTTTCAGGGGGACGGTGCGGATGTCGGCGGGATCGTCGATCAGTTCCAGCGGTTCAAAGAATTTCATGTCGCGCGATTCGCCGATGAAATAGACCTTTTCGCCCACCACGCCGCGGAACATCGCGGCGCGGGCGCTGTCGCCCGAGGTGGCGATGGTGTCCCAGCAGTCGTCGGGCACGCCGAAATTCTGCAACTGCTTTTCCACGCCGATGCGGGGGCGGGGGGAGTTGGTGACCAGCACCACCACGCCGCCCGCCTGGCGATAGGCGCGCAGGGCCGCGACCGCGTCGGGCAGGGCCTTGACGCCGTTATGCACGCAGCCCCAGAGATCGACGAACAGGGCGTCGTAGCGGTCGGAAACCTGGGAAAGCGACTGGATGATCCGGGTCATGGGCGGCCTCGTGGCGGTTGCGGGGATGTCACGGGCGCTAGATATGGCAGGGGGCGCGGGAATTGGCCACCGCAAAGCGGTGGTGGCCCGAGAAGGGCCGCCAAGAAAGAATTGGGTCTTTGCGCCAAACTCTCTATCTCTTGCACAGGACGGCCCGGCGCAGTACCGGCGGGCGGCAGGAGTGGAGACCCGATGACCCGACCGACCCTTGATAGCGGAGATCCGGCATGAGCGCGGCGCGTGATGCCTTTGTCGCGGCGATGCGGCAGGTGGCCGCCACGGTCACCGTGGTCACGACCGATGGGCCGGGCGGGCGCATGGGGGCGACCGTCAGCGCCTTTACCTCGTTGTCGGCGGACCCGCCGACGGTGCTGTGCTGCCTGAAGGCCGACAGCCGGATCGCGCAGGCGGTGGCCGACAACGGCACCTTCACGGTCAACGTGCTGCCCGAGGACGCGGTGGATGTGGCGCGGCAATTCGCCGGAGCGTTCGACCACGAAACGCCCGACCGGTTCGAGGGGATCGAGATCACGCCCACCGAGTTCGGGCCGATCCTGCCGCGCGCCACGGCCTTCACCTGCACGCTGCAGCGCGCCTATCGCCACGCGACGCACGAGATCTGCATCGGCGCGGTGGCGGGGATTTCCAATGCCGGGGAAAAGCCGCTGGCCTACATGCACGGCGCGTTCCATGTGGTGCGCCCCAAGCAGGTGTTGTGACCGGCGGCGGGGCGTCGCTCCACTACGACAAAGGGAGGCTGCGGAGGACCGAAGTCCTTTGGGCGCAAGGTGCTGCGCGCCGCGCGGCACACTGCTTCATCACCAGACGGCCCAAGCCGCTTGGGTCATCTGGCCTATCTTGCCCCTGCCGGAAAACCCGAGGGCAGCGCCCGCCCACCCCGGGCGGCCGCTGCCCCGCGATCAGACCGCGAGGTTGGGGATGATCTGCTTCTTGCGGCTCATCACGCCGGGCAGAACCACGGTGTCGCCCTCGACGGTGGCACCAAAGGATTTCTGCGCCACGGTCCTGACCAGATCGTTGGGCACCAGAAGGGTCGCTTCCTCTTTCAGGATGTCCACGACGAAGAGCAGCACCTGGTCCACCCCGTCTTCGGCGGCGACGGCCTGCATCGAGCTCATCAGGCTGTCCTTGCGGTCCAGCACCGTGCCGGGCGCGGTGGTTTCCAGAACGCTGACGCGGAACTTGGTGCCGCCGACCTCGTATTCCTTGCTGTCCATGCGGATCAGCTCGGCGTCGGAGAAGGCCGACACGTCGGATTTCGCCGCGAACATCTCGGCCGCGTAGTCGGTGATGTCGATCTTCAGGTCGGCGGCCAGTTTCTGTGCCACGTCGCGGTCATGGTCGGTGGTGGTGGGGCTGCGGAATTCCAGCGTGTCGCTGAGGATGCAGGTCAGCGCCGCGCCCTTCATCGCGTCGGGCATCTTGGCGGCATCGTCGCCCATCAGGTCCATCATGATCGTCGCGGTGCAGGCCAGCGGGCGCACGGTGATGTCGATCGGGCCCTTGGTTTCCAGGCCACCCACCAGCTTGTGGTGGTCGATGATCGCCTGCACGTCGGCCTCGTTGATCCGCGCGGGCAGTTCGGCGGGGTTGTTGGTGTCCACGATGACGCAGGGCTGGCCGGCCTCGACATCGTCGATGATGCGCGGCTTGGGCAGGTTCCACTTGTCCAGCATGAAGGCGGCCTCGGTGTTGGGTTCGCCCAGCAGGACGGCCTCGGCGTCAACGCCCTTGACCTCGTTGAGATACCACGCCCATAGGATCGGGGCGCCGGTGGAATCGGTGTCGGGGGATTTGTGGCCGAAAACGAGTGTCGTCATTGTCACTGTCCTTACGCGGTTTGATCGAATTTGCGCGCCTTATAGGAGGGCGGGCCGGGCTTGTCACCCACCCGCGCCGTGCATGAGGTGTCGCAGCGTCAGCCGATGGCGTTCACCGCCTGCACGATCAGAACCACGCCGACGCCGACCAGCGCATAGCCCGCCAGCATCAGCAGTCCGTCACGGGCAAACAGCGCCACGGCAAAGATCGTCATGGCCGAGGCCAGCGTCGTGGTCAGGAAGGGCACCGGCTCGATCGCCGGCATGAAGAACGAGACCACGCAGAAGACGCAGAGCGCGGGCAGGTTGCCGGGCCGCTGCGTGAGCACCACCAGACGTTCCGACAGCACCCGGTCCAGCCAGGCGAGGCCGGGGCGCAGGCGGTGCGCCATGCGCGAGATCCGGTCGGCGTGCAGCGAGCGGTTCAGCAAGAAGCGCGGAAGCCAAAGCCGCCGGCGCCCGACCAGCATCTGCACCGCCACCAGCCCGACGATGGCCGACAGGATCGACGGCACCCCCGGCACCGCCGAGAGCGGCGAAACCATCGCGAGGCAGGGCAGGAGCAGCAGCGGGATCAGGCTGCGCGGGCCGAGGACATCGACGATGTCGCCCACGGTCACGTGCCCGTCGCCGGTTTCGCGGTCGATCTTGTCCACCAGCGCCACGAGGCCGTGGGCATCGACCGCATCCTGCGGTTTCGTGGTCTTGTCGGGGTCTGCGGCCTGCATCGGACCTCTCATGGGGTGAAGGGCAGGCGTTCGACGCGGAAGCCCCGTTGTTCCAGAAGGCGCAGGACGCCGGTTTCGCCGGGAAGATGCGCGGCGCCTGCGGCCACGAAGATGCGGTTTTCCGGCGCGGAGTCCAGCACCTCGATCCAGTCCTTGTTGCGCCGGGTCAGCAGCAGGGATTCGAACCGCTGGAAATCCCGCGCGGCATTGGTGCCGCCGAACTCCAGCGAGACCTTGCGCGAAAAGCTCCAGATCAGGGCGATTTCCTGAGACAGATACCTTTGGCGCAGGGTATAGGCCATGTCGTCGGGGTCGATCGACCACGCGAAGAACAGCCGGATCATGTCGAGTTGGTCTTGCGTGGGGAAGCTGTCGAGCATTTGCAGCAGAGTGCGGAAATCCTCGAGCGAGCGGGTGGGCGTGCCAAGCGCCTCGGCCTGTTCCCCGATCCGTTCGTCGATGCCCTTGCCGTCGATCACGCCGTTGCGCGCCTCGCAGGGGCCGATGCCCAGCATCATCGCCGCCCAGACGGGTTTGAACCGGGCCGCGAAGAACGGCGGGATCGCGCGGGCGCGCATTTCCTCGGCGAAGAGCTGCCAGTCGGCCTCGTCCAGGAGGTCGGGCAGGGTGTCGCCTTCGGTGATGAACATCAGCGACGGGTCGCGGCCCAGCAGATCCTGCAGTGCGGCCTGATCCCCGGGAGAGATTTCAAGGTAAACGGCGTCGGCCTGCGCGATCAGGGGGCGCAGCGCCGCGAGATGCGCCCGGGTCTTCTCATGCGCGAAATGGTAGGTGCCGAACAGCGTTATGGTTCGATCGCCGCGGGTGGCCCGCCACAACAGGCCCTCGGGGTGGGGCATCGCGCGGGCCTGTTCGGCCAGGGCCGCGCGCTCTGGCGCCGGGAGCGTGTCGATCAGGTCGGTGCCGTCGCAGCGCGGTTGCGCGGCGGCGGCAAGGGGGGCCAGCAACAGGGCCAGGGCAATCGCAAGGCGCGGCATTCAAGAAACTCCGGCAAGGGGGTCATGGCACGCTAGAAGGCCCGGCGCGCGGGCGCAATCGCGGGGGTGCAAAAAATCGCGGCGGGAATATTGACAGGGTGTGGGGGACTCCTTAGCTATGCGCCGTTAGCACTCGACGAGAGTGAGTGCTAACGGCCCGGCAACGGGTCATCCTAGGGAGAAACTTTGAGCCAAGGAGCCAAAGACATGGCATTCAAACCGCTGCATGACCGCGTGCTCGTCCGCCGCGTTGAGAGCGAAGAGAAAACCGCTGGCGGGCTGATCATCCCCGACAGCGCCAAGGAAAAGCCGCAGGAAGGTGAAATCGTTGCCGTCGGTGACGGCGCCCGCAAGGACAACGGCGAGCTGATCGAGCTGGCCGTGAAGAGCGGCGACAAGGTGCTGTTCGGCAAGTGGTCGGGTACCGAGATCACGCTGGACGGCGAAGAGCTGCTCATCATGAAGGAAAGCGACATCCTGGGCATCGTGGCCTGATCGCTTTTCCCGCGGAACATAACGACTGATCATTCTAGTCAGGAGAGACTCACATGTCTGCAAAAGACGTAAGATTCGATACCGAAGCCCGGAACAGCATCCTGCGCGGCGTCAACATTCTGGCCGACGCGGTCAAGGTGACGCTGGGCCCGAAAGGCCGCAACGTCGTTCTGGACAAATCCTTCGGCTCGCCCCGCATCACCAAGGACGGTGTGTCGGTCGCCAAGGAAATCGAACTGGAAGACAAGTTCGAGAACATGGGCGCGCAGATGGTCAAGGAAGTGGCCAGCCGCACCAACGACGAGGCCGGTGACGGCACCACCACCGCGACGGTTCTGGCCCAGGCCATCGTCAAGGAAGGCATGAAGGCGGTTGCCGCCGGCATGAACCCGCAAGACCTGCGCCGCGGCATCGACCTGGCCACCGACAAGGTCGTCGAGGCGATCAAGGCCGCGTCGCGCGAAGTCAACGACAGCAGCGAAGTCGCTCAGGTCGGCACCATCTCGGCCAACGGCGAAGCCTCGATCGGTCAACAGATCGCCGACGCGATGCAGAAGGTCGGCAATGACGGTGTCATCACCGTCGAAGAGAACAAGGGCACCGAGACCGAGACCGACGTGGTCGAGGGCATGCAGTTCGACCGCGGTTACCTCAGCCCCTACTTCGTGACCAACTCGGACAAGATGATCGCCGAGCTGGACGACTGCCTGATCCTGCTGCACGAGAAGAAGCTGAGCTCGCTGCAGCCGATGGTTCCGCTGCTCGAGCAGGTGATCCAGTCGCAGAAGCCGCTTCTGATCATCGCCGAGGATGTCGAGGGCGAAGCCCTGGCCACCCTCGTGGTGAACAAGCTGCGCGGCGGTCTTAAGATTGCGGCCGTCAAGGCGCCCGGCTTCGGTGATCGCCGCAAGGCGATGCTGCAGGACATCGCGATCCTGACCGGCGGTCAGGTCATCAGCGAAGACCTGGGCATGAAGCTGGAATCGGTCACGATGGACATGCTGGGTTCGGCCAAGAAAGTGTCGATCACCAAGGACGAGACCACCATCGTGGAAGGCGCTGGCGAAAAGGCCGAGATCGAGGCGCGCGTCAACCAGATCCGCACCCAGATCGAGGAAACCACCAGCGACTACGACCGCGAGAAGCTGCAGGAGCGTGTCGCCAAGCTGGCCGGTGGCGTTGCCGTCATCCGCGTCGGCGGCATGACCGAAACCGAGGTGAAGGAGCGCAAGGACCGCGTCGATGACGCCCTGAACGCAACCCGCGCCGCGGTGCAGGAAGGCATCGTCGTCGGTGGCGGTGTGGCCCTCGTGCAGGCCGCCAAGGCGCTGGACGGTCTGGAAGGCGCCAACCCCGACCAGCAGAACGGCATCGCCATCGTGCGCAAGGCGCTGGAAGCGCCGCTGCGCCAGATCGCCGAGAACGCCGGTGTGGACGGCTCGGTCGTCGCGGGCAAGATCCGCGAAAGCGACGACGTCAAGTTCGGCTTCAACGCCCAGACCGAAGAGTACGGCGACATGTTCGCCTATGGCGTGATCGACCCCGCCAAGGTGGTGCGCACCGCGCTGGAGGACGCATCCTCGATCGCCGGCCTGCTGATCACCACCGAAGCGATGGTGGCCGACAAGCCGCAGAAAGAAGGCGCCGGTGGCGGCGGCGGCATGCCCGACATGGGCGGCATGGGCGGCATGATGTAATCAGCCGCGCACCGCGCA
>JAASSQ010000106.1 GCA_021767845.1 Roseovarius sp.
AGGATCATCTTGGACAGGGTGATGCTGGCCTCGGTGCCGTGGCCGACATAGGCGTGGTAATAGGCCAGTTCGCGCGCCTGTTCGGCGATGGCGTCGGCAATGTCCTGACGGCCATAGCCCACGTTCACGCAATAAAGCCCGGCAAAGGCATCGAGCAGGCGGTTGCCGTCGCGGTCCTCGATATGGCAGCCGCTGCCGCCGGTCACGATGCGGTTGGGCGCCTCGCCGCGGGCGAATTGCGCCAGGTGTGTCGAGGGGTGGAAAAAGTTCTCCCGATCCCACTGGTCGAGTTGGTCATTCTTGAGCATGGTCTTGTCCTTTCGCATGTTCGCTGCCCTAGCGTTTTCGGAGAATCCAGGGCGAAATCTTTTCAGGAATTCGTCCGCTTACGCCCAATCGCGGCAGACATATTTCACTTCCATGAATTCCTCCATGCCCTTGCGGGCGCCCTCGCGGCCAAGGCCCGACTGCTTGACGCCACCGAAGGGGATCGGCGCGCCCGTGACCTTGGTGCGGTTCACCGCGACCATGCCGAATTGCAGCGCGCGGGTCACGCGGTAGATGCGGCGCGGGTCGTGGCTGTGCAGGTAGGCGACAAGGCCGAACTCGGTGGCATTGGCGCGGGCCACGACCTCGTCCTCGGTGTCGAACGGCGTGATCGCCGCGACGGGGCCGAAGGTTTCGTCGCGCATGATCGCGGCCTCGTCGGGCACATCCGTCAGCACCGTGGGCTGATAGAATAGCGGCCCCTGATCGTCGCGCTTGCCGCCGCAGGCCAGCTTGGCGCCTTTCTCCAGCGCGTCGGCCACGTGTTCTTCCTGCTTCTGCACGGCCTTTTCGTTCATCAGCGGGCCGATATCGGGATCGTCCATCCCGGTGCCCAGCGACAGCGCCTGCGTGGCCTCGGTGAAGCGGCGGCAGAATTCGTCATAGGCGGGCCGCTCGACATAGATGCGGTTCGCGCCAAGACAGTCCTGACCCGAGGTGGCGAATTTCGCCTTGATGCTTTCCTCGATCGCGATGTCCATGTCGGTGTTCTTGAAGACGATCACCGGCGCGTGGCCGCCCAGCTCCATCACCAGCCGCTTCACGGTGTCGGCGGATTGCCGATAGAGCAGGCGGCCGATATCCGTGGAGCCGGTGAAGGACAGGGCGCGCACGCGGTGGTCCTGCGTCCAGGGCTCGACGATGGTGGCGGCCTTGCCGGTCAGCACGTTGAACACGCCCGCCGGAATGCCCGCGCGCTCGGCCAGTTCGGCCAGCGCCAGCGCGGAATAGGGCGTTTCGCCCGAGGGGTGCGCGACCACGGTGCAGCCCGCGGCGATGGCCGCGGCGGCCTTGCGCGTCAGCATGGCCGACGGGAAGTTCCACGGCGTGATCAGGGCTGCGACGCCCACGGGTTCGAGCCACAATTCGACCTCGGCGTCGGGCAGGTGGCTGGTCACGCCCTCGATATTGGGGCGCTTGGCCTCTTCGGCGTAATACTCCACGAAGCTTGCGGCATAGTCGATTTCGCCGCGCGCCTCGGACAGGGGCTTGCCCTGCTCCAGCACCATGATCCGGGCCAGATCCTCCTTGTTCTCGATCATCAGGTCGAACCAGCGGCGCAGCAGGGCCGAGCGATCCTGCGGCAGGGTCATCGACCAGTCGGCAAAGGCCGCCTGCGCGGCATCCACGGCCGCCGTGGCCTGTGCGCCCGACAGGCTGGCCACGTCGCCGAGGGCCGCGCCATCCGCCGGGTTGGTCACGGCGAGGGTGGCGTTGTCCTCGCCCCCGGTCCACTTGCCGTTGACATAGGAAAAATTCCGAACGAGCCGCGTGTCGGTGACGCCGTTGCGGGTCCAGATCGCTGAATCAGACATGAATTACCCTCCTTTAACGGGAGAGATAGGCTGTCTGACCAGAAAGCGGGGCTGAACTTCGGGGGCAGTTCAGACGATTCACCCACAGAAGCCGCCAGAGACAGAAGATTCTTCTGATACCTTTGATTCCCGTGCTGCTCCGTCAGGCATCCCCACCAAGGATCATCTCCAGCGGCGGGCCAGCGGGTGCCTTGACCGGCTTGGTGACGATATAGGTGAAGTACCGCGCCAGCCCGATGCGCGATTCCAGCAGTTCGTCGATCAGCCGCTGATAGGCGTCGATGTCGGTGGTCACGATCTGCAACAGGTAATCGAACCCCCCGCCCAGCGCCCAGCAGGCGGTGATTTCATCGTAATGCTGGACGCTGTCCTCGAAGGCGCGGAAGCTGGCGGGCGTGTGATCGGCCAGTTCGGCGGCCACGAACACGGTGACATGCGGCCCCAGTTTCCGCAGGTTGAACCGCGCGTTGTAGCCTTCGATGATGCCAGCCTGCTCGAGCTTCTTGAGCCGTTCCCAGCACGGGCTGGCCGACAACCCGACACGCGCGGCCAGGTCGGCCTTGGTGATGCGGCCTTCGGTGGACAGAACGCGCAGAATGTCCAGATCGCGCGCATCCAGCTTCATGCGCGGATCACCGTGCCGGCCCCACCATCGTCAAGCAAGGCGTGGACATGGCTGGCGATCGCGGTGTCCTGCGCGCCGGTGCCCGTCAGGTCGGCGATGGTGACGTCATCCTCCGCGCGCCGCCCCGGCGCCTCGCCGGTGATGACCTGGCCCAGTTCCGCAGGGATGCCCCGATCCCACAGACCGGCCTCTTGCGCGCTGCGCAGTTCGCCCAGTGTTTCGGTCTGGCTGACCCGGTCGGCGACGTAAAGGTCGGCCTGCGCAAGCGCCCTGGGGTCGATCTCGTTCTTGCCGTGCTGGTCCGAGCCCATCGCCGTGATGTGCAGGCCGGGATGCAGCCACTCGGCCTTGAGCACGGGATCGCGGGCCGGTGTCGTGGTGACGACAAGCTGGCTTTGCGCCACGAGGTCCGCCGGATCGGACATGGGCAGCACCTCGATCCCCAGTTGGGCGGCCAGATCCTCGGCGCAGGATTGCGCCTTGGCCCCGTCACGGCCCCAGACCAGCAGCTTTTCGAAGGGCCGCACCAGATGCGCCGCCTGCATCTGCAACCGGGCCTGCACGCCGGTGCCGATCACGCCCGCGGTGGTCACCCGCTGCGGCGCAAGGTGGCGGGCGGCCACCGCCCCGGCCGCGGCGGTGCGGAGATCGGTCAGGTAGCCATTGTCCAGAAACAGGGCCTGCACCAGCCCGGTTCTTGACGAAAACAGGATCATCAGACCGTTGAGCGACGGCAGGCCGATCTTGGGGTTGTCGAAAAAGCCGGGGCTGACCTTGATCGCGAACCCGTCGAAGCCGGGGATGTAGGCGGTTTTCACATCCACCTCGCCATTGGCGGCGGGCAGGTCCATCGACAGGATCGGCGGCATCACCACGTCACCGCCCGCCAGCGCCGCGAAGGCCTGTTCGATCACGTCCACAACGGACAGGTCCAAACCCACGGCGGCGCGAAGATCGGCCTCGGTCAGAACGCGGATATCATGCGGCATAGGGTCGTCCTTTCACGGTGATGTCGCCAAGCTGCACATCTTGTCCCGTCACGATACGGGTAAAAACGTTCATATCCAGATTACGGCCCGTAACGATGGTCGCCGTGGGACCATCGAGCGTGATCCTTCCCGCCAGAACGGCGGCCAGCCCGACCACGCAGGCGCCTTCGGCGACGATGCGGTCCTCGTAATAGAGCACCTGCATCGCGTGGTAGATTTCATCCTCGCTGACCAGAACGACCTGGTCCAGAAGATCGCGGCACATGGGAAAGCTGAGCCTGTTGTTCAACCCGATCCCGCCGCCCAGCGAATCGGCAAGGCTGGGCACTTCCTCGACCTCGATGGGTGTGCCGGCCTTGATGCTGTCATGCATGGCGGCGCCGCGATCCATGCTGATGCCCACGACCCGGATTGCCGGGTTGATCGACTTGGCCGCGCGCGCCACCCCGGCGGCCAGACCGCCGCCCGACAGCGGCACCAGAAACGTGGTCACATCCGGCCGTGCCTCGAGGATTTCGAGCCCAATGGTGCCCTGCCCCGCGATCACCAGAGGGTCGTCAAAGGGCGAGATCTCGAACAGGCCTTCCTCCTCGACAAGACGGCCGGCTTCGGCCTGCGCGTCATCCTGGCTGCGGCCCTTGATATGCACCTCGGCGCCCAGCGCGCGGATGCCGTCAACCTTGGCCTGCGGCACCAGTTCGGACATGCAGATCACCGCGCGCATCCCGCGCTGCGCGGCGGCGAAGGCCACGCCGCGCCCGTGATTGCCGGTGGAACAGCAGGTGACGCCACGCGCCTCTTGCACATTGGCCACGGCGTTACAGGCGCCGCGCAGCTTGAACGCGCCGATGGGCTGCATGTTCTCGAGCTTGAGCAGGAACTCGGCGCCTGCGCGGTCGGTCATGTAGGGCGAGGGCACCAGCGGCGTGCCATCGGCCACGCCCCGGATGGTCTTGGCGGCGGCGTATATGTCTGCGAGGGTCGGCTGCATGTCATACTCCACAACTCTGCCGGCAGCTTTGCGCCGGGGCACCCTATCGTCAACCGCGCGCCCCGGAATTTCCCGAAAACGACATTTCATGCCGTTTTCCTTGGGGCAAGCAGGGCGCGGCGGGCAGTATGGCGCAAGGGTCTCTCAACAGCAGGCACAAGCATGATCGAGAAATCCCTTCCCTTTTCCGAGGCGGAATACCAGCGCCGCCTGACCAAGACCCGCAACGCGATGGAGGCCGCCGGGATCGACGCGCTGTTCGTCACCGATCCGTCCAACCAGAACTGGCTGACGGGCTATGACGGATGGTCGTTCTACGTGCATCAGGGCGTGATCGTGCTGCCCGATGCCGACCCGATCTGGTGGGGGCGCGGGCAGGATGCCAATGGCGGCGTGCGCACCTGCTGGATGACCGACGACCGGGTGATCGGCTATGCCGACAACTACGTGCAGTCCACCGACCGTCACCCGATGCAGGACCTGGCCGAGCGGCTGACCGGCATGGGGCTGGAAAGCGCGCGCCTTGGCGTGGAGATGGACAATTACTATTTCTCGGCAAGGGCTTACGAGGTTCTGAAAGCCGAGCTGCCGAACGCCACCTTTGTCGATGCAACGGCGTTGGTGAACTGGCAACGCGCGGTCAAATCCGACGAAGAGCTGACCTTCATCCGCAAGGCCGCCGCGATCAGCGAGAAGATCACCGATGGCCTGCTGGAGCGGGTTGAGCCCGGCATCCCGAAAAACGAGGTCGTGGCCGAGATCTTTCGCGATGCGATCCGCGGGGTGGAGGGCGCCTGGGGCGACTATCCGGCGATCGTACCGCTCTTGCCCTCGGGCAGCGATGCCGCCGCGCCGCACCTGACATGGGATGGCCGCGACTTTGCCGAGGGTGAGGCGACTTTCTTTGAAATTTCAGGCTGTTACCGCCGCTATCACGCGCCGTTCTGCCGGACGCTGTTCCTGGGCAAGCCGCCGCAATTCCTGCTGGACGCGGAAAAGGCGCTGGTCGAGGGGCTGGAAAACGGGCTGGAAATGGCCCGCGCCGGCAACCGGGCCTGCGACATCGCCAACGCGCTGGCCGCCCCGCTGGAGCGGGCGGGGATTGAGCGGGGGGCGCGCTGCGGCTATCCCATCGGGCTGAGCTATCCCCCCGACTGGGGCGAGCGCACCATCAGCCTGCGCGCCGAGGACGAGACCGTGCTGGAGCCGGGCATGACCTTCCACTTCATGCCGGGGCTGTGGATGTCGGACTGGGGGCTGGAGATCACCGAGTCGATCCTCATCAAGGAGGAGGGCCCGGCCGAGACCTTCTGCAACCGGCCGCGCAAGATGTTCGTTAAGGATTGACCGCGAATCGGGCCGCGCCCCTGGTTAACAAGGGCGAAGCGCCGGTTTGGCGGCATCGGTATCGTGTCGGTATCACGTCGGTATCGCGTCGGTATCGGCACCGATCCGGGCCAAGGTTAACAGGGCGCGCGGCGGAACGGTGACAATCCCCGCGCGGCTTGGTAAAGGCTGGCGTGATAACCACGAGGGGGCCGGCCTTGAAAGTCACGGAAACCAAACTGCCCGGCGTTCTGCTGCTGGAACCGCGCCGGTTCGGGGACGCGCGGGGGTTTTTCTCGGAAAGCTGGAACCGCAAGACGCTGCGCGAGCACGGCATCGACATCGATTTCGTGCAGGACAACCATTCGCTGTCGGCGGCGACCGGCACGGTGCGCGGCCTGCACTTCCAATCCCCGCCGCACGCACAGGCCAAGCTGGTGCGCTGCGGGCGCGGGCGGCTGTTCGACGTTGCGGTGGACGCGCGCCGGGGCAGCCCGACCTATGGCCAATGGGTGGGCTATGAGCTGAGCGCGGAAAACGGGCTGCAACTGCTGATCCCCGAAGGCTTCCTGCACGGGTTCGTCACGCGCGCGCCGGACACCGAGATCCTTTACAAGTGCTCGGACTACTACGCGCCGGAGTGCGATGGCGCGGTGCGTTTCGACGACCCCGATATCGGCATCGACTGGGGCCTGAGCAGTGAACCGATCCTGTCGGACAAGGACGCCGCGGCGCAATCCTTTGCCGAGTTCGACAGCCCCTTCAGCTACGGAGACGCGCCATGAAGATCCTTGTGACCGGCGGCGCCGGCTTCATCGGGTCGGCGGTGGTGCGGCTGGCCGTGGCACGCGGGCACGAGGTGGTGAACCTCGACGCGCTGACCTATGCTGGGCGGCTGGAAAACGTGGCGAGCGTGGCCGGCAGCCCGCTTTACAGCTTCGAGCAGGCCGATATTCGCGACCGCGCGGCGCTGGCCCGCATCTTCGAGACGCATGACCCCGATGCGGTGATGCACCTGGCGGCGGAGTCGCATGTCGATCGTTCCATCGACGGCCCCGGCGATTTCATCGAGACCAACATCACCGGCACCTACAACATGCTGGAAGCGGCCCGCGCCCATTGGGTGGCCAAGGGCCGGCCCGAGGGGTTCCGGTTCCACCACATCTCGACCGACGAGGTGTATGGCTCACTTGGCGACGAGGGGCTGTTCACCGAGGACACGTCTTATGACCCGCGCAGTCCCTATTCCGCCTCGAAAGCGTCCTCGGATCATCTGGTGCGGGCGTGGTTCCATACCTACGGCCTGCCCGTGGTGCTGACCAATTGTTCCAACAATTACGGCCCCTACCATTTCCCCGAGAAGCTGATCCCCAAGGTGATCCTGAACGCGCTGCATGGCCGCGAGATCCCGGTGTACGGGCAAGGCGCGAACGTGCGCGACTGGCTGTATGTCGAGGATCACGCCGATGCGCTGCTGCTGGCCGTGCAGAAGGGCCTGCCGGGGCGCAGCTATAACGTGGGCGGCCATAACGAGCGGCGCAACATCGACCTTGTGCACGCGATCTGTGACATCCTGGACGAGAAGCGCCCGCGCGACGGCGGAAGCTATCGCGACCTGATCGCCTTTGTCGCCGACCGGCCGGGGCATGATGCGCGCTACGCGATCGACCCGTCGCGGATCGAGGCCGAACTGGGCTGGACCCCCTCGGTTACGGTGGAACAGGGTCTGGAAAAGACCGTGCAATGGTATCTCGACAACCCCGATTGGTGGCAGCCGCTGCTGGAAATCGAGGGCGTTGGCACACGGGTGGGCACGGCATGAGCCTGCTGGTCTTCGGCAAGACGGGCCAGGTGGCCACGGAACTGGCGCGGCGGGCGCCGGACGCGGTGTATCTGGGCCGCGATGCCGCCGATCTGACCGACCCGGCGGCCTGCATGGCCGCGATCGACGCGCATAAGCCGGACGCGGTCATCAACGCGGCGGCCTACACGGCGGTGGATGCCGCCGAGGAGGACGAGGACACGGCCCAGGCGATCAATGCCATCGCCCCCGGCGCGATGGCCCATGCCTGCGCCGCGCGCGGCATCCCGCTGGTCCATATCTCGACCGATTACGTGTTCGACGGCTCGGGCACAGCGCCGCGCGGCCCGAAAGACCCTGTTTCACCGCAAAACGCCTATGGCCGAAGCAAGCTGGCGGGGGAACAGGCGATCGCGGCGGCAGGCGGAACCCATGCGATCCTGCGCACCTCGTGGGTGTTCTCGGCGCATGGCGGGAATTTTGTGAAGACGATGCTGCGCCTGTCCGAAACGCGCGATGCGCTCAGCATCGTGGACGACCAGATCGGCGGGCCGACCCCCGCCGCCGACATCGCCGCCGCCTGCCTGAAGATCGCCGCGCAGCTGCAGGCCGATCCGGGCAAGAGCGGCGTCTATCATTTCTCGGGTGCCCCGGACGTAAGCTGGAAAGACTTTGCCGAGGCGATCTTTGCCCGCGCGGGGCGCGCGGTGGCGGTCAGCGGGATCCCCACCGCCGACTACCCCACCCCGGCGGCGCGGCCGTTGAATTCGCGGCTCGATTGCGCCGATGCAGAGACTGTTTTCGGCATCCCGCGCCCCGATTGGCGCAGCGGGCTGGATGCCGTCTTGAAAGAAATGGGAGTGTCGGGCGCATGACGCAGCGAAAAGGCATCATTCTGGCAGGTGGATCGGGCACGCGGCTCTATCCGATCACGATGGGCGTGTCGAAACAGCTTCTGCCGATCTACGACAAGCCGATGGTCTATTACCCGCTGTCGGTGCTGATGCTGGCCGGCATCCGCGAGATCGCCGTGATCACCACGCCGCAGGATCAGGCACAATTCCAGCGGGTTCTGGGCGACGGCAGCGACTGGGGCCTGTCGCTGACCTATATCGCGCAGCCCTCGCCCGACGGTCTGGCGCAGGCCTATATCCTGGCCGAGGACTTCCTTAACGGCGCGCCCTCGGCGATGGTGCTGGGCGACAACATCTTTTTCGGGCACGGCCTGCCCGACCTGCTGGCCGAGGCCGACCGGCGCGACACCGGCGGCACGGTCTTCGGCTATCATGTGGCCGATCCCGAACGCTATGGCGTGGTCAGCTTCGACGCCGAGGGGCGGGCGCAGCAGATCATCGAGAAGCCCGAGGTGCCGCCCTCGAACTACGCCGTGACGGGGCTCTATTTCCTTGATGGCGACGCACCCAACCGCGCGAAAGAGGTGCAGCCGTCGGCCCGCGGCGAGCTTGAGATCACCACGCTTCTGGAAATGTATCTGCACGCCGGAACGCTGGACGTGCAGCGCATGGGGCGCGGCTATGCGTGGCTGGACACCGGCACCCATGCCAGCCTGCTGGATGCGGGCAATTTCGTGCGCACCCTGACCCAGCGGCAGGGGCTGCAGACCGGCTGCCTGGACGAGATCGCGCATGACATGGGCTGGATCAGTGACGAAGATCTGCAGAAGCGGGCCGAGATGTTCGCCAAGAACGATTACGGCCGCTACCTGAAAAGCCGCCTGCGGTAAGGCGGCTTTCCGGGGTCTTGCGCTGGGGACGGGGTGCGGCCCTAGCTGGCCGGAACCATCAGCCCCTCGGCCTCGATCCGCTTGTGCGCGGCATCCAGCGCGGCGGTGGCCCGGTCGATCAGCGTGTCGATTTCCGGCTTGGTGATGACCAGCGGCGGCGAGATCACCATGCGGTCCCCCACATGGCGCATCACCAGGTTGTTGGCGAAACATTCCTCGCGGCA
>JAASSQ010000107.1 GCA_021767845.1 Roseovarius sp.
ATGTGGACCATGTCGAGGAACCGCGCATCAAGGCCACGATCCTCGTGCCCGACGAATTCCTGGGCGACGTGCTCAAGCTTTGCCAGGACAGGCGCGGCATCCAGATGGACCTGACCTATGCCGGGGCGCGGGCGATGGTGGTCTATGACTTGCCGCTCAACGAGGTGGTGTTCGATTTCTACGACCGCCTGAAATCGGTGACCAAGGGCTACGCGTCCTTCGACTACGAGATCACGGGCTACCGGCAGGACAACCTGGTCAAGATGCAGGTGCTGGTCAATGAAGAGCCGGTCGATGCGCTGTCGATGATGGTGCACCGCGACCGCGCGGAAATGCGCGGCCGGGCGATGTGCGAAAAGCTCAAGGATCTGATCCCGCGCCATATGTTCAAGATCCCGATCCAGGCGGCCATCGGTGGCAAGGTGATCGCGCGCGAAACGCTGTCGGCGATGCGCAAGGACGTGACCGCGAAATGCTACGGCGGTGACGTGACGCGGAAGAAGAAACTTCTGGAAAAGCAGAAGGCCGGCAAGAAGAAGATGCGCCAGTTCGGCAAGGTCGAGATCCCGCAGCAGGCCTTCATCTCGGCCCTCAAGATGGACGAATGACCAAGGCGCCGTAGGCCGGGCTTCAGCCCGGCAGCGCCGTCAACTCCGGGCACGCCGCGTCGCCCTCGTATCCGTAGGGTGCGCGGTCCCCGCGCACCCGGGCCGATGTGGGCTGCCCTCAAGATGGACGAATGACCGACGCGCCGTAGGCCGGGCTTCAGCCCGGCAACGCCCTCAACTCCATGCGCGCGGCTTCCCCCTCATGTCCGTAGGGTGCGCGGTCCCCGCGCACCCCGTCACCCGTCCGTCAGAACAGGCCCTCGCCGCCCTCGGTCTCTTCGACCGCCTCGTCGGCGGCCACCACGGCCCCTGCGCCCACCAACGGGCCACAGGCCGACAGGGCGGGCAGGCTTGCGCTCAATGCGAGCGCGATCCACAGCTTGCGTGTCATGTGCTCTCTCCTTTTCCGGTTTCGGGATGTCTGCCGGCGCGTGCGGACCCGAGGCTAGTCGATGACCGCCTCGGTCGCGTTCTCCACGTCATCCGTGAAGCCCTCGGCCGTCTCGCACCCGGCCTGCGCGGCCAGCAGCGGCAGGATCAGGGCAATACGTGTCTTCATGCGTGTCCTCCGGCTTGTGTTGCGTCTCACCCCAACGTGGGCCGCCCCGCCGCGTTCCCAAACCGGTCGGCAGGGACTTGCCGACGATGCGGGACAGGGCGCCGACGTGGCTTGGCTACTCACAGCCGCGTGATCTTCCCCTGACAAGCCGGGGTCACCGTCTTACATCTTCAGCTGAAAGACGAAAGGAGGCATCACAATGGACAGATTGAGTTTCGTCCTGACCCTCGCCACCGGCCCCACGCTGATGGGCGGATTCGTCATCATCGTTCTCAGCATGGGCTACTACGGCTGGCCCGCGATCGCGGCGGCGGCCGGGCTCGGCTTCGTGCTCACATGGCCGGTGGCCTACATCATCTCGCGGTGGATCAAACGGGAAGACCCCGAGTTCGACCACACGCAGAACGATGGCGGTCTGATCCCCGACCCGACCGCGCCCGAGGTGTAAACCACCTCGGGTCCCTCACTCCGGGGCCGATCCCCTGATCGCCTCGGGGTGCTCTTCCAGGAACCTGTGCAGCACGACGTAAAGCTCGCGGGCATGGGTCAGATCGCCCCGATGCAGGGCTTCGCGCACATCCTCGCAGATCATCTGCTGCACGGCCTGCGGCCCTTTTGCGCTGTGCATGGTGTATTCGGCCAGCGCCGAGGCGCTCACGTCGGGCAGTTTCTCGTGCTCGGCCACCGCCGCGATTTCCTCGCGCGTGAGGCAGGTCATGTCCTCGATATCCTCCAGCGTAATCATCGCCGCTCCTCCCTGCGGTTCGTCATGCATCTGCCACGATACCACAACGGCCGACCTTTCCGGCTGACGCAGATCAAGGCCGGACGATGCTACCCCCGGTATCGTCACGGCATGGTCTGGCTCATGATCGTTCTTCATCTCTTCATCGGCGCCACGCTGGCCGGTGTCGGTATCGTGGTGGCGCTTGTCGCGGGGCAGGGCAGCGCGCTTGCGCTTGCCGGCGCAGCCGTGGCGGGGTTTCTGCTGGCCTTTCCGGTCGCCTGGGGCATCGCCCGCGCGATGCAGGACGGCCCACCCTGATTTGCCGTCCTGATTTGGATCAAGGAAGATCGTATTGCGACTTCCTAATGTGAGTCGCGCGCGCGATTTCAACGATCAAGAGGACCGAACATGCTGCGCCTGGCACTCATTCTCTACCTGTTCATCGGCACCACCTTCGCCGGCTCCGCAATGATCGCGGCCCTGACGGTGGGCTTCGATACGACCGTTCCGGTCGTGACCTCGGCACTTGCGGGGTTCGTGGTGGCCATCCCGGTGGCGTGGCTCGTGGCGCGGGGGCTTTACTCCGAACAGTGAGCCCTGTGCGCCGTGGCGCGGGTTTTGTACGAAACGCGCGCCGTCGGGGTGCGATTTGGTACGAAACCGCCGGGCAAAAGTGGCGTTTCGTACCAAGCTCAATCCAGCCAGGCCCGGATCGCAGCCTCGAAGTCGCGGGGCTTTTCGGCATGCAGCCAATGCCCCGCGCCGGGGATTTTCGCAAATTGAGCCTTGGGGAACAACGCCTTGATATCGTTGCGATATTCCCGCTTCACATAGTCCGACTCCGCCCCTGACAAGAACAGCGCGGGCTTGTCAAAGCTGCCCGACACCTCGGGAAAGCCAAGGATCTCCGGCATCTGCTCGGCCAGCACGTCCAGGTTCAGGCGCCATTTTTTCTCTTTGATATCAAGTGATTGCGTGAAGAACGAAACAAGGGTCGGGTCGCCCACCACGCCCTTGATCTGCTCGGCGGCGTCCGATCGTTTCTCCACCCGTTCCAGATCAACGGCTTTCATCGCGTCGATATACTGTATCTGGGTGTGGGAATAGGCGACGGGCGCAATATCTGCCACGATAAGGCGATTAACCAACTCAGGCCAGGTCAGCGCCAGCACCATCGCGGCCTTGCCCCCCATGGAATGCCCCAGCACATCGAACGGTCCATCAAGGTCTTGCAGGACCTCGGCCAGATCGTCGGCCATGTCGGGGTAGCTTTGCGTTTCCTTCCAAGGGCTTAGGCCGTGGTTCCGCATATCGACAGCCACCACTTCGCGCTGGTCCGACAGCCGCTTGGCAATGACCCCCCAATTCCGCGCCGAGCCATACAGCCCATGCGCAATCAGCAGTCCCGGCTTGTCGGTGCGCGCACCATGTCTGATCCTGTGCAACATGCCCGCAGTCATACAGGCGCCCTTTCGCGACAGCCACCCCTATTGAGGCTCCGCGCCCGGCAGGCTAAGGTTCAACTGGGACAACCTGTTGTGATTGATCCAGAATCCATAAATCGCGATGTCGCGCGGCTTGAAGACCTCATGCGCGAAAAACTGGGCGTGCGCGGCAGGACATTCGAAATCCGCCTTCGCCGGGCCGGGCGCCGCCTGCCGCGCTTTGCCCGCAAGGCGGGCCGCCGCATTGCCGAGGCCCGCGCGAAGATGGTGCATCCGCGCCTCGCGGCGCAGGTCGATCACACCGCCGTGGATCGCGCGATGGAAACCTTGCGCAACCATCTGTCCGACATCGATCCGGCCGAGCGGCGGAAATCCATTGTCCTTGGCCTTCTCGGTAGTCTCGCCTTCAATCTGATCCTGCTGGGCGCGGCGATTCTGGGCTTGCTGTACTGGCAGGGCGTGATCTGATGCGCATTAGCCTGACCGGAAAACCTTAACGCTGCATGAACGCCTCGGACGGCCCACGAAAAAGCCCCGCGCAATCCTGCGCGGGGCCTTGTTTTCAAAGGGCTATCTGGCTCAGAGGTTGGGGTAAAGCGGGAAGCGCGCGCAAAGCTCGGCGACCTCGCCTTTGACCTTCTCCTCGACGGCGCCATTGCCGTCCTCGCCGTTCGCGGCCAGCCCGTCAACGACTTCGACGATCCAGTCCGCGATCTGCCGGAATTCGGCTTCTCCGAAGCCGCGGGTCGTGCCGGCCGGCGATCCAAGGCGGATGCCGCTGGTGACAGTGGGCTTTTCCGGGTCGAAGGGAACGCCGTTCTTGTTGCAGGTGATGTGGGCCCGGCCAAGCGCCTTTTCGGTGGCATTGCCCTTCACGCCCTTCGGGCGCAGATCGACCAGCAAGACATGAGTGTCTGTGCCGTGGGTCACGGTGTCCAACCCGCCCTTGATCAGCTGATCGCTCATGGCTTGCGCGTTGGCGATGACCTGCCGGATATAGGTCTTGAACTCGGGGCGCAGCGCCTCGCCGAAGGCCACGGCCTTGGCGGCGATCACGTGCATCAGCGGCCCGCCCTGGATGCCGGGGAAGATGGCCGAATTGAATTTCTTGGCCAGCGCCTCGTCATCGGTCAGGATCATGCCGCCGCGCGGCCCGCGCAGGGTTTTATGGGTGGTGGTGGTGGCCACGTGGGCATGCGGGAAGGGCGAGGGATGTTCGCCGGCCGCGACGATCCCCGCGAAATGCGCCATGTCCACATGCAGGTAAGCGCCCACCATGTCGGCGATCTCGCGCATTCTGGCAAAGTCGATCTGCCGGGGAATGGCCGAACCACCCGCGATGATCAGCTTGGGCTGATGTTCCTTTGCAAGGGCCTCGACCTCGTCATAGTCGATCAGGTTGTCTTCCTTGCGGACGCCGTATTGCACGGCGTTGAACCACTTGCCCGACTGGTTCGGCGCGGCACCATGCGTCAGGTGACCGCCCGCATCGAGGCTCATGCCCAGGATGGTGTCGCCCGGTTTCAGCAGCGCGGTGAAGACGCCCTGGTTGGCCTGGCTGCCTGAGTTGGGCTGGACGTTGGCAAACCCGCAACCGAACAGCTTGCAGGCCCGTTCGATCGCAAGAGTCTCTGCAATATCAACGAATTGGCAGCCACCGTAATACCGCCGGCCCGGATAGCCTTCGGCGTATTTGTTCGTCATCACGCTGCCCTGCGCCTCCATCACGGCGGCGGACACGATGTTTTCACTGGCAATCAGCTCGATCTCGTCCCGCTGCCGGCCCAGTTCCTGGCTGATGGCCTTGGCGATCTCGGGGTCGCGCGAGGCAAGGGGTTCGGTGAAAAAACCTTCGGACACGAAAGGCTGGTTTCCATCATGGGGCATTGTGGCAACTCCGTCGATGTGACTTTGGCGGCTTTCCTATCGGAAACCTAGCCTGTTTGAAAGGTTGTAAAGCGACAAAAGGGCTTGTCGGAGCGCCATTGCTGGCGCAACAGGTGAATTTGTGTTTCGATCGGATCTTCGGGACGCACTTAGGAAACAGGACAGTGCCGAACATGGCCAAGAAGATCGCCTTCGTCGCCAGTGATGCGCCAACGGCCCAGACCGCCCGTGCCGCATTGATGGCACGCTACGGCAATGCGCCCGAGGGCGATGCGGACGTGATCGTTGCGCTTGGCGGGGACGGGTTCATGCTTCATACCCTGCACCGCACCCAGGATTTGCAGGCGCCGGTTTACGGGATGAACCGGGGCACGGTCGGGTTCCTGATGAACGAGTATTCCGAAACCGACCTTCTGGACAGGCTGGACGAGGCCGAGGAAGAGGTCATCAACCCGCTGCGCATGAAGGCGCAATGCGCGGACGGCACCATGCACGAGGCCTTGGCGATCAACGAGGTGTCGTTGCTGCGCGCCGGGCCGCAGGCTGCCAAGCTGAGGATCACGATCGACGGCCATCTGCGCCTTGAGGAATTGGTCTGCGACGGGGCCTTGGTGGCCACGCCCGCCGGATCAACCGCCTATAACTACAGCGCGCACGGGCCGATCCTGCCGATCGGGTCGGATGTTCTGGCGCTGACGGCGGTGGCGGCGTTCCGTCCGCGCCGCTGGCGCGGTGCCCTGCTGCGCAAGACCGCCCATGTCAGGTTCGACGTGATCCACCCCGAAAAGCGGCCTGTCATGGCCGATGCGGACAGCATCTGGGTCGAAAACGTGCTGTGGGTGGAAATCCACTCCGAACCCAGCATCGCGCATCGAATCCTGTTCGATCCCGGTCACGGCCTCGAAGAACGGCTGTTGCGCGAACAATTCGTGTGACCGTGACGGTGGGTCGCGACCGCGTCGGTAAAACGTCGGTATCACGTCGGTGTGAGCGTCGGTTTTACCAAAAGGGCCGCAGGCTTAGCTGAAGACTATGGAACAAAGCGGCACCAGCCTTATATCCATTCTCTCCACCCCCTGCTTCCTGCTGGGTTGGGCGGCGCTCATGCTGCCCAGTCTTGCGATCCTGTTGGTCGACCTGCGCCGCCGGAACGCCCACCTGATGCCGTTGATGAAGTGGGTCTGGGCGCTGACCGTTGTCTATTCCGGCCCTCTGGGCCTGGCCGTCTATTGGTGGTCGGGGCGCAAGGAGATCGCGGCCGATGGCACGTGGCGGCGCGCCGCGCGGTCGGTGGCGCATTGCTATTCCGGCTGCGGCATGGGCGAGATTGCCGGGCTTGTGCTGACGGTCGGTATCCTGTCGCTCAGCACGGTCTGGGTTGCGACGATCACCTTTGCCTTTGCCTATGCGGCGGGATTTGCCCTGACCGTTGGTCCGCTGATGCAGGAAGGCACCAAGCTTGCGCAGGCGGTGCGCGATGCGATCTGGTCGGAAACCCCCAGCATCACGGTGATGGAGGTCGTGGCGATCGGGGTGGACCTGACGCTTGCGGGCGACGCAGGCATGGGCGAGGCGCTGTTCTGGTCGTCGATGATCGTGTCGCTGACCTGCGGCCTGATCGCGGCCTATCCGGTCAACGTGCTGCTGATCCGCATGGGCGTGAAGGAAGGCATGATGGACCCCCGCAACACCGACCACGCGCACGGCTGAGCCGCCAAAGCAACATTCACACCGAAAGGAGGCGACGCACATGACACGCGTTCTGATGATCCTGACGTCGAACGATACCCTTGGGCAGACCGGCGACAAGACGGGGTTCTACTGGGAGGAAATGGCCAAACCCTACTGGACCTTCCGCGATGCGGGGCTGGAGGTTGATCTGGCCAGTGTCGCCGGCGGGCAGCCCCCGGCCGATCCCGGCTCGGACGATGGAAACGGGCAGCGCAGCGAGGCCGTGCAGCGGTTCATGGACGATGCCGAGGCGATGCAGGCGCTCAACACGACTGCGAAAATCGACGAGGTGGACCCCGCGCAATATGACGCGGTGTTCCTGCCCGGCGGTCACGGCACGATGTGGGATCTGCGCCAGACCGACGCGGTCGGCCAAGCGATCACGAAGATCTATGATCGTGGCGGTGTCGTCGGGGCGGTCTGTCACGGGCCAGCCGGCCTGCTGGGGGCCACGCTGAAAGACGGCACGCCCTTGGTCAAGGGCAAGCGCGTCAACGCCTTCACCAACGCCGAGGAAAAGGCCGTGGGCTTGGAAGACGTGGTGCCCTTCATGCTGGAAGACGCCCTGAAAGAGCAGGGCGCCAAGTTCGAAAGCAGCGTCGAGGAATTCTGCGGCCACACGGTGCGCGACGGTCGGCTTGTGACCGGGCAGAACCCCGCCTCGTCCGAGATGACGGCACATTTGATGTGCGAGGCTCTGGAAGAAGCGGGTCTGAAGGCCGCGTAAGGATCAGTAAAGCCCGATCCAACGGGCCGTGACATCGGCTTGATGATCGCGGCCGAATGCCACGACCCCGAGGCTGGTCACGGTCTCGGGGCGTGGTGTGGTGCGAAGCAGCGGACCAGATGAACTGAACGCCGAAAAGGGCAGGCGGACGGTCCGCCAGTCCCCTGACGTGTCGAACGTTGCCTGGTAATATTGCCAAGGCAGGATCATGCCCCGCGTGCGCAGGTGGACAAAATACCGCTCCCCGTTGCCGCGCACCTGCAAAACCACGCCTTGCGCATCTGCGGGAAAGCCGCGCTCCAGATCGGCGCGGGCCTGGATGAAACCGCCCCGGTTTTCGGTGCTGACCCGCCCGGTCAGCCGGATGGCGGCCTTGCCCTCAAAAGCCTCGATGCGCGCGCTGCCCTCGCTGACGCCGCCCATCACCTGATCGCTGAAATACCGCCATTCGGCCGGCGGCGGCGGGGCGTAGCCGCCCACGGTTTCGGCCTGCAAAGGCGGGCCGAACAGGGCAAAAGCCAGAACGAGGGGCAGGAACCGGACAGGCATTGGACGCTCCATTCGCTTGCCCTGATAATGGGTCCAATCGGGGGCAGGGACATGCGTCAAAATGGCAGCGCCGCCACGCGGGTGCATGGCGGCGCCGGTTTTCCAAGGCAACGGGCGGTCAGCTTTTGGGATACCCGATCGTCTGAAGCGCCTCCTTGATCTCGTCCAGAATCGCCGGATCGTCGATCGTGGCGGGCATCTTGAAGTCGGCCCCGTCAGCGATTTTCACCATGATTGCGCGCAGGATCTTGCCCGAGCGGGTCTTGGGCAGCCGATCGACCACCACGGCCAGCTTGAAGGCTGCCACAGGTCCGATCTGGTCGCGCACCATCCTGACGCATTCCTGCACGATTTCGGCATGGTCGCGGTTCACGCCCTTGGTCAGGCACAGGAAGCCGACGGGCAACTGGCCCTTCAGTTCGTCCGACACGCCGATCACGGCACATTCGGCCACATCGGGGTGGGCGGCCAGCACCTCTTCCATACCGCCGGTGGAAAGGCGGTGGCCCGCGACGTTGATGACATCGTCGGTGCGCGCCATGATCCAGAGATAACCGTCCTCGTCCTTCATGCCCGCATCGCCGGTTTCATAGTAGCCGGGAAAGGTATCGAGATAGGATTTGCGGAACCGGTCCTCGGCATTCCAGAGCGTCGGCAGCGTGCCCGGCGGCAGCGGCAGCTTGACCGCGATCGCGCCCAACTCGCCCGGCGGCATTTCGTTGCCGGATTCGTCGAGGATCTGCACGTCATAGCCCGGCATCGCCACGGTGGGCGAGCCGATCTTGACGGGCAGGGGCTCGATCCCCGCGGGGTTTCCGGCGATGGTCCAGCCGGTTTCGGTTTGCCACCAGTGGTCATAGACCGGAACGCCCATGACGTTCTGCGCCCATTCGATCGTGTCTGGATCGGCGCGTTCGCCCGCCAGGTAGAGCGCGCGCAGGCATGAAATGTCGTAATCCTTGATGAGTTCGCCCTTGGGGTCGTCGCGCTTGATCGCGCGGAAGGCGGTGGGGGCGGTGAAGAAACTGCGGACATTGTGTTCCGAGATCACCCGCCAGAACGTGCCGGCATCGGGCGTGCCCACGGGTTTGCCCTCGAACACGATGGTGGTGTTGCCGTGGATCAGCGGCGCGTAGCAGATATAGGAATGGCCGACGACCCAGCCCACGTCGGACGCCGCCCAGAACACGTCGCCCGGATCGACGTTGTAGATGTTCTTCATCGTCCAGTTCAGCGCCACCAGATGCCCGCCTGTCGCGCGCACCACGCCCTTGGGCGCGCCGGTCGTGCCCGAAGTGTAGAG
>JAASSQ010000108.1 GCA_021767845.1 Roseovarius sp.
CAAAAACAAGACCACTTTGCCGACCAGCGCGCGGGGCACCTTGGAGGATCCAAGCCAGATATTGCGTGGGTTTTAATGTGGGAAGCGGGCGCGGCGGTTTACGCCAAGTGAATCAAGTCGCTGGAATATGTGATGCCCTTTGGCGGAGGAGGTGGGATTCGAACCCACGGTACGCTTTCGCGCACGCCGGTTTTCAAGACCGGTGCAATCGACCACTCTGCCACTCCTCCGGCACAGCCTCCCTATAGCGGCTTTCGCGATTCTGGAAGCCGCTCGTCTCAGGGGATTTCCGCCGAAGGGCGTCTGCGTGCTTTTCTTGGCTTGGGCGAAACGCTAAACTGCCTTTGCGCGTAAGTCCGCTCAGGGTCGGCGCGCTGGGCAAAGGCCGGGTGAACCGGCAAGGAGCAGGCGACGCGCCAGTGTGCGCGTGACAGGCAGGGGACACGTTATGATGCAGTTCGGCACAGGTGGCTGGCGAGGCTGGAAAGGCGCGGTCGTGGTTTGCACATCCGCGGCACTCTTGGCGGGGTGCCAGCAGGCGGGCGAGTTCAACCCGTTCAAGCCGCAATCCGGGGACACCGAGGCAACCGCGCCCGCTGACGCCAATTCCGTCAAGCTGGTGGAGCGCGATGTCGAGGCGCCAGAAGTATTCCAGGAAACCGACATGGGGCTTTGGGACGGGCGCCCGTCGCTGGGTGGCGTCTGGGTCGCGCATCCCGATGTCAAGGAGCCCGAGCGGGTCATCATCCGCAACACCGAGAATTCCAAATTCGTGATCGGTGCGCTGTTCCGGCGCGAGCGTCAGAACCCCGGCCCGGTTTTCCAGGTTTCGTCGGATGCGGCCGCCGCGCTGGGCATGTTGGCCGGTGCGCCGACGCAACTGAACGTCACGGCCTTGCGCCGCGAGGAAGCCCCGGCCGAAGAGGCTGCCGTCCCGCCCGAGGACATGGCCGCGCCCTCCGACGTGGAAACCTCGTCGCTCGACCCGGTGGCGGGGGCCGCGGCGGCCATCGACGCGGCAGAGGACAGCACCGACGCCGCACCGCAGGCCAGCCCCGCGCCCGAGGCGCGCCCGCAGGCCGCGGCATCGAGCCTTGAGAAACCCTTTATCCAGATCGGCATCTTCAGCGTCGAGCAGAACGCCCGCAACACGGCCACCGCGATGCGCCAGAACGGCATGGTGCCCACCGTGAAACAGCAGACCACGCAGGGCAAGTCCTTCTGGCGGGTCATCGTCGGCCCGGCCACGACGGTGTCCGAACGCCGGGTGCTTCTGAAGAAGATCAAGGATGTCGGCTTCGAAGACGCCTATCCGGTCACAAATTGACGAGACTCACGCGACAATGACCCTGCTGATCCGCTTCCTGACCCCGGTTTTCCTGATCCTTGCGCTGGCGCTGCCGGCGCAGGCCTTCGACACGCGCGCCAAGGCGGCATTCGTCTTCGACATGAAGACGGGTACGGTGCTTCTGTCCAAGAACGCCGATCAGCCGCTGCCGCCGGCCTCGATGTCCAAGCTGATGACGCTTTACGTGACCTTCGAGGCGATCCGCGACGGGCGGCTGTCGCTGGACGAGCGTCTGCCGGTCTCCGAGCACGCCATGAGCTATGGCGGCTCGACCATGTTCCTCGACACCACCGACCGGGTGCGCGTCGAGGATCTCTTGCGCGGGATCATCGTGCTGTCGGGCAACGACGCCTGCGCCGTTCTGGCCGAGGCGCTCAGCCCCGATGGGACCGAGGCGGGGTTTGCCCGTTACATGACCCAGCGGGCGCAGAAGATGGGGATGACCCATTCTACCTTCACCAATTCGAACGGATGGCCCGCCGCCGGGCACCGGATGAGCATGCGCGATCTGGCGCTGCTCTCGCGCCGCATCATCGAGGATTTCCCCGGCTTCTACCCGATGTTCGCCGAGACCGAATACGAATTCGACGGCCGCGCCCCGCAGAACACGCGCAACCGCAACCCGCTGCTGCGGCTGAATATCGGGGCCGATGGTCTCAAGACCGGGCACACGAGCGAGGCGGGCTTCGGCCTGGCCGGGTCGGCCAAGCAGGGCGACCGCCGGATCGTGTTCGTGATCTCGGGGCTGGACACGCGGCAGGCCCGCGCCGAAGAGGCCGAGGCGATCGTCAACTGGGCGTTCCGTCAATTCGTCGAGAAATCCGTCGTCAACGCCGGAACCGAGGTTGCCCGCGCCGATGTCTGGATGGGCGACAGGCCCACGGTGGGCCTGACCCCGGCCGAGGATGTCAAGACGCTGATCCCGGTGCTGGCAGGCGACACTTTGAATGCCGAGGTGGTCTATAACGGCCCCATCCGTGCCCCGATCTCGCAGGGCGAGGAATTGGGCGAGTTGGTCTTTGCGCCCGAGGGCCTGCCGGAAACCCGCGTGCCGCTGGTGGCGGCGCGCGACGTGCCGCGCGGCGGCTTCGTGGCACGGTTGCGCACGGTGTCCGGCCTGCTGATCTCGCGGCTGCGGCAGGAGTCCGAGGACGCGCTTTGAGCGGCCGGGGCTATTTCATCAGCTTCGAAGGCATCGACGGGTCCGGCAAATCCACCCAGGCCCACCTGCTGGCCGAGCATCTGCGCGGGCAGGGCCGCGACGTGGTGCTGACGCGCGAACCCGGCGGTAGCCCCGGCGCCGAGGATATCCGCCGGCTGGTGCTGGAGGGCGATGGCGACCGCTGGTCGCCGGAAACCGAACTGCTGCTGTTCACCGCCGCGCGCCGCGACCACCTGGAACGCACGATCTCGCCCGCGCTTGACGCAGGCCAAGTGGTGATCTGCGACCGCTTTGCCGACAGCACGCGTCTCTACCAGGGCCTCGCGCGGGCCGATCTGCGCGATCTGGTTGACCAGTTGCACAGCCTGATGATCGGGCGGGAGCCCGATTTGACCGTGCTGATCGACATGGACCCCGAAACCGGGCTCGACCGCGCCCTGGCGCGCGGCACGGGCGAGGAACGGTTCGAATCCTTCGGGGACGGGATGCAGCGTAAGATCCGGCAAGGCTTCCTTGACCTCGCCGCCGAATTTGCCGACCGCTTCGTGATCGTGGACGGCAACCGACAGATCGACGATGTGGCCGCCGACATCCGGCAGATCGCGGAAGGCTGGCTGCCATGAGCGACGACGCACGCCCCGAACCGGACCGAGTCGAAGGGGCTCCGCATCCGCGCGAAACACCGCGCCTGATCGGGCAGGGGGCTGCGGAACGCGCCTTTCTCGACGTGTTCAACTCGGGCCGGCTGCATCATGGCTGGCTGATCACCGGGCCGCGCGGGGTGGGCAAGGCGACGCTGGCGTGGTCGCTGGCGCGCTTCCTGCTGGCGACCCCTGACCCCGGTGCCGACGATGGCGGGCTGTTCGGTGACGCGGCACCCGCGCCCGACAGTCTGGATATTCCCGCCGATCATCCGGTCGCCCGGCGCATCGCCGCCGGCTCCGATCCGGGGCTTTACCACATCACCCGCAGCTTCAACGAAAAGACCGGCCGCCTGCGCGACCGCATCCTGGCCGATGACGTGCGCAGCCTGAACCAGTTCCTGCATCTCTCGGCCACCGAGGGCGGGCGCCGCGTCGTCATCATCGACAGCGCCGACGAGATGAACACGCAGGCGGCCAACGCGCTTCTGAAAATGCTCGAGGAACCGCCCGCGCGCACCGTGTTGCTGCTGGTCAGTCACCAGCCCTCGCGCCTATTGCCCACGATCCGGTCGCGCTGCCGGGAATTGCGCCTCGTGCCGCTGTCGGCGCCGGACATGGAGCAGGCGCTGTCTCAGGCCGGGGTGGACCCGGGCGGCGATGCGGCCGCCCTGGCCGAACTGTCCGCCGGATCGGTGGGCGAGGCGGTGCGCCTCATCAACCTTGGCGGGGTGGCGATGTATCGCGAACTGGTCGAGATCGCGGCGACCATGCCGCTGCTGGACCGGCCCCGCGCGCTCAAGCTGGCCGAGGCCGCCGCGACCCGCGGGGCCGAGGAAAAGCTTGACCTGCTGCTGGGGCTCACCGACCTGCTGCTGGCGCGGCTGGCCCGTGGCGGCGCGCTTGGCCCCCCGCCCGAGGCCGTGCCCGGCGAGGCCGATCTGATCGCGCGGCTGGCGCCCGATGCGCACCGCGGGCGGGTCTGGGCGGACTGCGCCGAAAGCGTCGGCGCACGGGCGCGGCACGGCCGGGCGGTCAACCTTGACCCTGCCGCGCTGGTCCTAGATACCGTGTTCAAGATTCAGCAAACCGCGGCGGGCTGAACGCCCGCACAAGGGGCGACATGACCGACACGATCCAGATCACCGACAGCCATTGCCACCTTGACTTCGCGGTCTTCGACGAGGACCGCGACGGGGTGATCGCCCGCGCGCACGAGGCAGGGGTCACGCGCATGGTCACCATCTGCACCAAGCTGCGGCTGGAGCCGCAGGTGCGCGCTATCGCCGAGGCGCATGAGTCCGTGTTCTACGCCGCCGGCACCCACCCGATGAGCGCGGCGGACGAACCGCTGCCCACGGTCGAGGAACTGGTCAAGCTGGCCGAGCATCCCAAGTTCGTTGGCATCGGGGAGAGCGGGCTGGACTACCACTACACCGCCGACAGCAAGCAGGTGCAGCAGGACAGCCTGCGCATCCATATTGCGGCGGCGCGCGAGACCGGGCTGCCGCTCATCATCCATGCCCGCGACGCCGACGAGGACATGGCCCGCATCCTGGCCGAGGAACACGGGCGCGGCGCCTATAGCTGCGTGATGCACTGCTTCTCGTCGGGCGCGGGGCTGGCGAAAGTGGCGCTCGACCTGGGCTTCTACCTGTCGATGTCGGGCATCGCGGCCTTTCCGCGCTCTTCCGACCTGCGCAAGATCTTCGCCGCCGCCCCGGTGGACCGCATCCTTGTCGAAACCGACGCACCCTACCTGGCCCCGCCGCCCCATCGCGGCAAGACCAACGAGCCGGCCTATACCGTGCACACCGCCAAGGTGGGGGCCGAGGTGTTCGGCATGGACTGGCCCGATTTCGCCGCGCGGACGCAGGCCAATTTCGAGCGCCTTTTCTGGAAGGCGGCACAATACGAGGCCGCCGCCTGATGGGGGAAATGCGCTTTACCATCCTGGGCTGCGGGTCGTCGGGCGGTGTGCCGCGGCTTGGCGGGCACTGGGGCGCGTGCGACCCCGACAACCCGCGCAACCAGCGCCGGCGCTGCTCGCTCCTGATCGAGCGCGAGGACGAGGGCGGCACGACGCGCGTCCTGATCGACACGTCGCCGGATTTGCGCGCGCAGCTTCTGGATGCGGGCGTGGGCGAGCTGGATGGCGTGGTCTTCACCCACAGCCATGCCGATCACGTGCACGGGCTGGATGACCTGCGCATGATCGTCTTCAACATGAAGCAACGCCTGCCCGTCTGGGCCGATGGCGACACGCAGAACGCGCTTTACGCGCGCTTCGGCTATGCCTTCGTGCAGCCCGAGGACAGCCCCTATCCCCCGATCCTTGACATGCACACGATCAACGGCGACGTGACGATCGAGGGCGCGGGTGGCCCGGTGACCCTGACCCCGTTCGAGGTCAATCACGGCGCGATCCAGTCGCTGGGGTTCCGCATCGGCGACCTGGCCTACCTGCCGGACGTGGCGGACATGTCCGAGGATGTCTGGCCGCTGCTCGAGGGCCTGGATTGCTGGATTCTCGATGCGCTGCGGCGCACGCCGCACCCGACGCATCTGCACCTGGAAAAATCGCTGGACTGGATCGCGCGGGCCGCGCCGCGCCGCGCGGTCCTGACCAACATGCATATCGACATGGATTACCAGACCGTCGAAGACGAGACGCCCGAGCATGTGACGCCTGCCTATGACGGCATGACGATCACCTACCCGGTCTAGCCCCATGCAGGCGCTGATCGACGTGATCCTGCCGGTCTTCCTCGTGATCGGCTTCGGCTATGTCGCGGCATGGCGGGGATGGTTCACGCAAGGCTCGGTCGATGGGCTGATGCAGTTCGTCCAGAACTTCGCCATTCCCTGCCTTCTCTTCACCGCGATCGCCCGGCTGGACCTCGACCGGCATTTCGACTGGCGGCTGCTGAGCAGTTTCTATGCGGGCGCGCTGGCGGGGTTCCTTTTGGGGCTGTTTGGCGCGCGGGTCCTGTTCGGGCGCGATTGGGAAGACGCGGTCGCGATCGGGTTTTGCTGCCTGTTTTCCAACTCGGTCCTGCTGGGGCTGCCGATCACCGAACGCGCCTATGGCGCGGATGCGCTGGATGCCAACTACGCGATCATCGCCCTGCATTCGCCCTTCTGCTACGGGCTGGGAATATCCGCGATGGAGATCACGCGCGCACGCGGGCGGGCAGGGCCCGCGATGCTGGGTCGTGTGCTGAAGGCAATGTTCTCCAACGCGCTGATCCTCGGTGTCGCGGCGGGCTTCGCGGTGAACCTGTCGGGGTTGACGCTGCCAAGCGCGCTGGACCAGGGGCTGGACCTGATGGTGCGCGCGGCGCTTCCCGCGGCGCTGTTCGGGCTGGGGGGCGTGATGGTGCGCTACCGCCCCGAGGGCGATCTGCGCATCGTGCTCTATGTCTGCCTGGTGGCTTTGGTGGCGCATCCGCTGATCACGCGGGGGCTGGGCGCCGCGCTGGCCCTGCCGACCGAGGCGCTGCGCTCGGCCGTGCTGACGGCGGCGATGGCGCCGGGGGTGAACACCTATATCTTCGCCAACATGTATGGCCGCGCGCGCCGCGTGGCCGCCACCAGCGTGCTGGCGGCCACCGCGCTGTCGATCCTGTCGGTCTGGATGTGGCTGGGCCATCTGCCCTGACGGGGGCGGCGGGCGGTGGTCAGTCGTTCGGGGCGCAGAACTGCCGGTAAAGCAGCTCGATCAGCTCCTTGGTCTTTTCGTCGGCAAGGCTGTAGAAGATGGTCTTGCCCTCGCGCCGCGTCTTGACCCGGCCTTCCTCGCGCAGGCGCGCCAGGATCTGGCTGACCGCGGCCTGCCGCATATCCAGCAGCTTTTCCAACTCACCGACCGATTTCTCGCCCGAACCAAGATGGCACAAGGTCATCAGACGGCCCTCATGCGCCATGGTCTTGAGGAACGCGGCCGCGGCCTTGGCGTTTTCCTCCATCTCGGCGGGGGTGACCGATATTTCCTGCGTGTTCACTTTTCCGTCGTGCCTTGTCCTGTGGATCGAAGACTCATATCACGCTGCGTTTCCGAGGGCGAGACTATGTCTTTTGCGGCGGCGCACCGCCCTGAAACGCGTTGCCATTCACGTAGTCGCAGGGCTCTTCCTGCATCTGCAGGTGCAGCCCCGAGCCGTCATAAGGGTGGGCACGGGCAAGCGCCTCGTCAACCTCGATCCCCAGTCCGGGGGTGTCGGGCGGGGTCACAAATCCGTTTTCCACCTGCAAACTGCCTTTTATCAGGGCATCGTGGAAAGGTGTCTCGATGGTCTCGATCATCAGAAGGTTCGGGATCGAGGCCGCAAGATGGATATTCGCGGCCCATTCCACCGGCCCGGCGTAAAGATGCGGGGCAAGCTGCGCGTTGTAGGCCTCGGCCATGGCGGCGATCTTCTTGACCTCCCATATGCCGCCCGCGCGCCCCAAGGCCGGTTGCAGGATCGAGGCCGCGCCCGCGCGCAGGACCGGCGCGAACTCGGCCTTGGTGCACAGCCGCTCGCCGGTGGCCACGGGCAGGGCAGTGGCGCGCGCCACCTCGGCCATCTGGGCCACGTTGTCGGGGGGGATCGGCTCTTCGTACCAGAGCGGATCATAGGGCGCGATGGCGCGGCCCAGCCGGATCGCGCCGGCGGTGGTGAACTGGCCGTGGGTGCCGAACAGGATATCGGCCCGCTCGCCAATCGCGTCGCGGATCGCGGCGCAGAACCGCACCGAGGCGCCGATATCCGACATCGCCGGCATGTGCCCGCCGCGCATGGTATAGGGGCCGGCCGGATCGACCTTGACCGCCGTATAGCCGCGCCCCACGGCCTCCGCCGCGCTTTCGGCGGCCATCTCGTGCGAGGTCCAGAAAGCGTCCATCTCGTGATGCGGCAGGGGGTAGAGATAGGTATAGGCCCGCAGCCGGTCATTCATCCGCCCGCCCAGAAGCGCCCAGACCGGACGCTCGCGCGCCTTGCCGAGGATGTCCCAGCAGGCGATCTCCAGCCCCGAGAAGGCGCCGATCACCGTCAGGTCGGGACGCTGGGTGAACCCCGCCGAATAGGCGCGGCGGAACATCAGTTCGATGTTCTCGGGGTTTTCGCCCTGCATGTGGCGGGCAAAGACATCCTCGATCACCGCGCGCATGGCCACCGGCCCGACCGAGGCGGCATAGCATTCGCCCCAGCCGGTGATGCCGTCATCCGTGGTCAGCTTGACCAGGATCCAGTAGCGCCCGCCCCAGCCGGGCGCGGGCGGCGCGGTCACGATGATGTCGAGGTCTTGCAGTTTCATGTCCGGGCCTGTGGTTTGGGTTGGTGTTTCGGATCGCTGCGTGATCCGACCGGGCGGGGGGCGCCGCCCCCCGCACCCCCCGAGGTATTGGGGGCCAGATGAAGCGGCCGGATCATCGCAGCAGGATGACGTTGCGCCGCGCGTTGCCGGCGTTGGTGTCGGCGATGGCCTCGTTGATCTGGTCCAGCCGCCAGTGGTTCGAGATCATCTCATCGAGCTTCAGCCGCCCCTGGGCGTAGAGGTCGATCATCCACGGGATGTCGCGGCGGATCACCACGTCGCCCATCTTGGAACCGACCATGGATTGCCCCATCGCCGCGAAATTCGCGGCCTCGTAGGTCGAGGCGTCCCCGGTGGCGGGCATTCCCACCATGACGACCTTGCCGCCACTGGCAAGATAGCGCGGCGCCTGGTCATAGACCGCCCCCGCGCCGACCGTCACCAGCACCGCGTCCGCGCCGCGGCCCATCGCCTGTTTCGCCGCGCGCCACGGCTTGTCGGTCGAGGCCAGAACCGCATCGGTCGCGCCGAAGGCGCGGGCGTCCTCCAGCTTGGCCTCATGCATGTCCACCGCCACGATCCGCCGCGCCCCGGCGATGCGCGCCCCCTGGATCGCGTTGAGCCCGACGCCGCCCGCGCCGATCACCACCACGTCCTGCCCGGCGCGCAACCCGGCGGCGTTCACCACCGCGCCGACACCGGTGATGACCCCGCAGGCCAGCAGGCAGGCGGCATCCATGCGCATCTGGCCGGGGATCTTCACCACCTGGCTGTGATGCACCACGGCCTTTTCGGCGAAGGCCCCGCAGGCCATCGCCTGGTGCAGCGTGCCGCCCTCTGCCGTGCTGAGCGCGCCGTGATCGCCGTCGAACGGGGTCTCGCAGCCGGTGGGCCGGCCCGCACCGCAATTGGGGCATTGGCCGCAAGCGCGGATCAGCGTGACGATCACCGGATCGCCGAGGGCAAGGCCGGTGACCCCCGCCCCAAGCCCCGTGACGCGGCCCGCCGCCTCGTGGCCATAGACCGCCGGCAGCGTGCCGCCCCAGGCGCCCTCGGCA
>JAASSQ010000109.1 GCA_021767845.1 Roseovarius sp.
CTGTGGATCGTGGATATCATGGCGCCCTACAAGGGGCTGACCGCCAGCATGGTGCGCTGGATCATGCAGAAGGGGCACTTCACGGACGAGGAATTCTTCTATCGCCGGGTTGGCAAGGACAACCGAACCCGGCGCATCGTCCATATCGACTTCCGCCGCGATCACCTGGCCGAGGTGCATTCGGAGGACTCGTTCCTGGCGGCGCAAGAGGGTCGTTGAGGCACCTCGGTTTTGGAGATGCAAACAGGTGCGGTTCGGGGGGCTCAATCCCGTCCGACCGTGAAAGCGTCAGGTACGGAGCCGCGGGATTGCCGACGCGCGCGGTGGCGGCCCAACCCTGGTTCTGTGAGTTTTATTCCGGCAGTTCCACGCGAAATCCGAACGGGGCATATACGGTAACCAAATCGCCGCCCCGTTGGGGCGCGTCGGCGATCGCGCGGCGGCCTGCGGCCGCTATTCGCGCGGGCTTGCCGGAGCCAGCTTCCGCCTTGCGCCGCAATGCTGACACACCATGAACCGCAAAGGGCGGCCCGGAGGCCGCCCTTGTCTTTTTCGGTCGTGAACCGGGCCGCGGTCAGGCGGCGTCCTTGGCGAGGTTGCGCAGCACGTAGTGCAGCACGCCGCCGTTCTCGACATATTCCTTCTCGACGCCGGTATCGATGCGCGACTTGAGGGTGATCTCTTTCGTCGTGCCGTCGCCATAGGTGATGGTGCAGGGCACCTCGGCCTGGGGCTTCATGTCGCCTTCCAACCCGGTGATGTCGAAGGTCTCGTCGCCCTTCAGGTTCAGCGTCTTGCGGGTGTCGCCGCCGGTGAACTCGAACGGGATGACGCCCATGCCCACGAGGTTGGAGCGGTGGATCCGCTCGTAGCTTTCGGCGATCACGGCCTTGACGCCCAGAAGGTTGGTGCCCTTCGCGGCCCAGTCGCGGCTGGAGCCGGCGCCGTACTGTTCGCCCGCGACCACGACCAGCGGCACGCCCTTGTCCTGCCAGGCCATCGCGGCCTCGAAGATCGAGGTTTGTTCGCCGTCCGGCCCGAGGGTGTAACCGCCCTCGACCCCGTCCAGCATCTCGTTGCGGATGCGGATATTGGCGAAGGTGCCGCGCATCATCACCTCGTGGTTGCCGCGGCGCGAGCCGTAGGAGTTGAACTCGCGCACCGGCACCTGGCGTTCGGTGAGATACTGGCCGGCGGGCGTGGAGGGCTTGAAGGAGCCGGCAGGCGAGATGTGGTCGGTGGTGACCATGTCGCCCAGAAGCGCCAGCATCCGCGCGCCCTTGATGTCGGAGATCGTGCCGGCGTCCTTGGACATGCCCTGGAAATAGGGCGGGTTCTGGACGTAGGTCGAATGCGGCGGCCAGTCGTAGGTTTCGCCCTCGGAGGTCTCGACCGCCTGCCATTTCTCGTCGCCCTTGAAGACATCGGCGTATTTCGACTGGAACGCCTCGCGGGTGACGGTTTCCTCGACCAGGGCGGCGATCTCGGCCTGTGTGGGCCAGATGTCCTTCATGTAGACATCGTTGCCGTTCTTGTCCTGCCCGATGGGGTCGTTGGTGAGGTCGATGTTCATGTCGCCCGCGATGGCATAGACCACCACCAACGGCGGCGAGGCGAGGTAGTTGGCGCGCACGTCGGGGCTGATGCGGCCCTCGAAGTTGCGGTTGCCCGAGAGCACCGAGGTGGCGATCAGGTCATTGTCGTTGATCGCCTTGGAGATCTCGTCCTGCAGGGGGCCGGAATTGCCGATGCAGGTGGTGCAGCCATAGCCCACCAGGTTGAAGCCGATGGCGTCGAGATGCTCTTGCAGGCCCGAGGCCTCGAGATACTGGCTGACCACCTGGCTGCCGGGCGCCAGCGAGGTCTTGACCCAGGGCTTGCGGTCGAGGCCCAGTTCATGCGCCTTCTTGGCCACGAGGCCCGCGCCGATCATCACGTAGGGGTTCGAGGTGTTGGTGCAGGAGGTGATCGAGGCGATCACGACCGAGCCGTCGCGCAGCTCGTACTCCTCGCCCTCGACCTTGGCGGTCTTGCGCGGGTCGATCAGCGCGTCGGGGGCGGGGCCTTCGGCGGCCATGTCGTTGGCCTCGACACCTTCATCCTCGCCGCGGTATTCGGCGACCACGTCGAAGAACCTGGCCGTGGCCTGGTCGAGCGACACGTAATCCTGCGGGCGCTTGGGGCCGGAGATGGCCGGCACGATGGTGCCCATGTCAAGGCTGAGCGTGTCGGTATAGACCGGCGCGTAGCTGGCATCGCGCCAGAAACCGTTTTCCTTGGCGTAGGCTTCGACCAGGGCGATGCGGTCCTCGTCGCGGCCGGTGTTGCGCAGGTAGCGCAGCGTTTCGTCGTCGATCGGGAAGAAGCCGCAGGTGGCGCCATACTCGGGCGCCATGTTGGCGATGGTCGCGCGGTCGGCCAGCGGCAGGTTGTCCAGCCCGTCGCCGTAGAATTCGACGAACTTGCCGACGACGCCCTTCTGGCGCAGCAGTTCCACGACCTTGAGCACGAGGTCGGTGCCGGTGGTGCCTTCCATCATCGCGCCGGTCAGCTCGAATCCCACGACCTCGGGGATGAGCATCGAGATCGGCTGGCCGAGCATCGCGGCCTCGGCCTCGATCCCGCCGACGCCCCAGCCCAGAACGGCGGCGCCGTTGACCATCGTGGTGTGGCTGTCGGTACCGACCAGCGTGTCGGGATAGGCCACTTCTTCGCCGTTCTGATCGGTGTCGGTCCAGACCGTCTGGGCGAGGTATTCAAGGTTGACCTGGTGGCAGATGCCGGTGCCCGGCGGCACAACGCGGAAGTTGTTGAACGCGCCCTGACCCCATTTCAGGAACTGGTAGCGTTCCATGTTGCGTTCGTATTCGCGGTCCACGTTCATCTGGAAGGCGCGGGGGTTGCCGAACTCGTCGATCATCACCGAGTGGTCGATGACCAGATCGACCGGGTTCAGCGGGTTGATCTGCTGCGGGTCGCCGCCAAGCGCCTTGATCCCGTCGCGCATCGCGGCAAGGTCCACCACGGCCGGAACGCCGGTGAAATCCTGCATCAGCACGCGGGCCGGGCGGTAGGCCAGCTCGCGGTTGCCCTTGCCGCCATTCGCGGCCCAGTCGGAAAAGGCCTTGATGTCATCGGTCGAGACGGTCTTGCCATCCTCGAAGCGCAGCATGTTTTCCAGAACCACGCGCAGCGCGGCGGGCAGTTTCGAGAAATCGCCAAGCCCCGCATCCTCGGCGGCCTTGATCGAGTAATAGGCATAGCTCTTGCCATTCACGCTGAGGGTCTTGCGCGTCTTGGCGGTGTCTTGTCCGACTGTGATGGGCATACTGGCCTTCCTTTCAACTTCGAAGTCAGGAATTCGCTGGCCCGCTTCTGACCCATTTACGATGGGCGATCAAGAGGGCGGCGCGCAATTTGTATACTATGGTGCACAAAAAGTCGAGAGTTTTGCGGCGCGCCGGTCTCACCGGGCTCTCTCGAAACCTTGATTGGTCATTACAGGTGCAGGTAGTTACATGGCCAAGGTAACGCAATCCAACACAGGCAGATCCCCCGCACATGACCCGGTTCCTGCTCAGCCTTGCCGCCGCCCTTTTCGCCTCCGCCGCCGCCCCGGCGCAGGAGGCGGCCCCGGACGGCGCGCAGCGCCAGGTCGTGGTCGAGCTGTTCACCTCGCAGGGGTGCTCGTCCTGTCCGCCGGCCGATGCGCTGCTGGCCGAACTGGCGGCGCGCGACGACGTGATCGCCCTGGCGCTGCATGTCGATTACTGGGACTACATCGGCTGGAAGGATACCTTTGCCGATCCCGCCTTTACCGCGCGGCAGAAGGGCTATGCCAAGGCGCATGGCCGCCGGATGGTCTATACTCCGCAGATGATCGTGGGCGGGGTGCACCAGGCGATCGGCACCAAGGGCATGAAGGTGGCCGACCTGATCGCGCACCACCGCGATGTTCCACAGCAGATCGCGCTGGACGTGGCGCGGGGCGCGGGCCAGCTGAGCATCGCGGCGCAGGTGCGCGAGGCCGTGGCCGGGCCGCTGAACATCCATGTCGTGCGCTATCGCGACAAGGAACAGGTGACCGTGCGAAAGGGCGAGAACGCGGGCCGCACGCTGGACTATTCCAACATCGTCACCGACTGGCACGTGGCCGGGCAGTGGGACGGTGTGTCGCCCCTGTCCCTCGAGCTTCCGATCGAGGGCGATCAGCCGGTCGTGGTGATCGTGCAGCATGCCGGTCACGGCGCGATCGTGGCGGCGGCCGAGCTGGACTGAGGCGGGTCGCCGCGCGGCTGTCCGGTGCCGGTCCTGTCCGCTGCCCCTTTTCTCGACGGGCACACAAGTTATATTCAGAGGTCACGAAGGCACGTCACGAACCGCACGGAAAACGATGATCGAGCACAGCGTATGGATGGCCGGGGATGACGGGGACGACGAGGGGGATACCTCGGTCGTCGTCAAGGCGCGTCCCAAGACCAAGCGGCCGCCGCTTTACAAGGTTCTCCTGCTCAACGACGACTACACGCCGATGGAATTCGTGGTCGCCGTGCTGGAGCGGTTCTTCGGGATGAACCACGCGCAGGCCTTCGAGGTGATGCTGACGGTGCACAAGAAGGGGGTCGCCGTGGTCGGCGTGTTCAGCCACGAGATCGCCGAGACCAAGGTGGCGCAGGTGATGGATTTCGCCCGCCAGCACCAGCATCCGCTGCAATGCACCATGGAAAAAGAATAATCCCATGAGCAATGTCTCGCGCCTGGCGCTGGCCCTTGAGGCGGGCGATGTCGTCCTGCCCGATGCGGGGCGGATCGCCGTGTTCGGGCCGCGCGCCGGGCATGACCTGGGCGCGCTGCCGGCCGAGCGGTGCCATGTCATCACCGGCTACAAGCCCGATCACGATCATTTCGCGGGGTTGGGATATGCCTGCGCGGTCGAACCCGAGGGGCGCTATGCCGCGGCGGTGGTGGTCCTGCCGCGCGCCAAGGCCTTGGCGCAGGCGCGTATCGCGCAGGCAGCGGCCGTGACAGACGGCCCGGTGATCGTGGACGGGGCCAAGACCGACGGGGTCGAATCGGTGCTCAAGGCCTGCCGCAAGCGGGCCGAGGTGTCGCCGCCGCTGTCCAAGGCGCATGGCAAGCTGTTTTCTTTCCGGGCGGCGGATGGATTCGACGACTGGGCCGATGACGCGCCACAGGAGATCGCGGGCGGGTTCGTCACGGCGCCGGGCGTGTTTTCCGCCGATGCGATCGACCCGGCCTCGGCCCTGCTGGCCGGGGCCCTGCCGCGCAAGCTGGGCGCCACGGTGGCCGATCTGGGGGGCGGATGGGGCTACTTGAGCGCGCGGGTGCTGGAGCGCGAGGATGTCGAGGTACTGCACCTGGTCGAGGCCGATCACGCGGCGCTGGCCTGTGCGCGGCTGAACGTGAAGGACCCGCGCGCGGTGCTGCACTGGGAGGACGCCACGCGCTGGCGGCCCGAGGCGAAGCTGGATTGTGTCGTCACCAACCCGCCGTTCCATGCCGGCCGCAGCGCCGAACCCGACCTTGGCCGCGCCTTCATCGCGGCGGCGGCCGGGATGCTGAAACCCGGCGGGCAGTTGTGGCTGGTCGCCAACCGTCATTTGCCCTATGAGGCCGAGATGGCGCGGTGCTTTGCCCGTGTCGAGGAAATGGCGGGCGATGCGCGCTTCAAGGTGCTGCAGGGCCGGGGGCTGGCGCGCAAGGGGCGCTGACCGGGCCGCGCATCGACCCGGCGCAATCATCAGGAAAGGTCTGCACATGTCTTTTTCCATCTCCGGCAAGACGGCCATCGTGACCGGCGGAGCGAACGGGATCGGGCTGGCGATCGGCCGGCATTTCGCCGACAAGGGCGCCAACGTGATGTTCGCCGACATGGACGAGGACAGCCTGATCCGCGAGATCGGCGAGAACAAGGAGGACGACAGCACGACCCGCTATTTCGCGGGCGATCTGCGCGAGCGGCTGACGCTGGCCAACCTGCTGTCGGCCACCATCGACGCCTTCGACCAAGTGGATATCCTGGTCAATGCCTCGCGGCAGGTGCTGCCGTCCGACCCGCTGGACCCCGATGACGAGGCGGTCGAGATGCTGTTGCAGCAGAACCTGATGACCTCGCTGCGGCTGAGCCAGCTTGTCGCCAGGCGGATGATCAAACAGGCCGAGGATCGCGACGGGGGCGTGGCGGGCACCATCGTCAACCTGTCCTCGATCGCGGCGCGGCGCACGCATCCCGATCTGCTGGCCTATTCGGTCTCGACCGCGGCGCTGGACCAGATGACGCGCAGCCTGGCCGTGGCGCTTGCGCCGCATTGCATCCGGGTGAACGCCGTGGCCTTCGGGTCGGTGATGAGCGCATCGCTCAAGGACACGCTGCGCGACAACAAGGAATTCCGCAGCGACATCGAGGAACACACGCCGCTGGGGCGGATCGCGTCGCCCACGGAACTGGCCGAGACGGTGCAATACCTGGCCAGCGACGGGTCGGGCTTCATGACCGGCCAGATCATGACCGTGGATGGCGGGCGCTGCCTGCTGGACCCGGTCGCGGCCCCGGCGCATTGAGGAGGAGCACGGGATGAGCGGTGACATGCAGGCGGAAAAGCGGCGCGCGGCGGAGTGGTTCCGCGCCCTGCGCGACGAGATCGTGGCCGCGTTCGAGGGGCTGGAGGACAGCCACGCGCACGGCCCGATGAGCGACGCGGCGCCGGGCCGCTTCGAGGTGAGCAAGACCACGCGCAGCAGCGAGGACGGGTCGGATGCCGGCGGCGGGCTGATGAGCGTGATGCGCGGCGGGCGCGTCTTTGAAAAGGTCGGGGTCAATGTCTCGGAGGTCTATGGCACCCTGGGCGAGGCCGCGCAGCAGGCGATGGCGGCGCGCGGCGTGCCCGGCGTCAAGGAGAACCCGCGCTTCTGGGCCAGCGGTATCAGCCTTGTCGCGCATATGCAGAACCCGCATGTCCCGGCGGTGCACATGAACACGCGGATGTTCTGGACGCCGGGCGCGTGGTGGTTCGGCGGCGGGTCGGACCTGAACCCCTGCATCGAGTATGACGAGGATACCGCCCATTTCCACGCCACGCAGAAGGCGCATCTGGAGCCGCATGGCGACACGCTCTATCCCGAGTTGAAGGCCTGGGCGGACGAGTATTTCTATATTCCCCACCGCAAGCGGGCGCGCGGCGTGGGCGGCATCTTCATGGATGATCGTAACAGCGGCGACTGGGAGGCCGATTTCGCCCTGACGCAGGATATCGGGCGGGCCTTCCTGCCGGCCTTCGTGCCGCTGGTCGAAAAGCGCCGGGTGCAGGACTGGGACGAGAGTGACAAGGATGCGCAGCTGGTGCATCGCGGCCTTTATGCCGAATACAACCTTGTCTATGACCGGGGCACCAAGTTCGGGCTGGCAACGGGGCATGACGCGAATGCCGTGCTGATGAGCCTGCCGCCGCTGGCCAAGTGGATCTGAGCGGGCAGGAGCGCGGGGCCTGACGGCGCGGCGACCGGCCGCGCATTTGGGCGATCAGCCCTTGCGGCCCTTGGCGGCCTTGCGCGCGGCCTTCTGCTGCTTGCGGAACCGCCGTTCGCTGCGCTGGGCCACCGGGCCGGTGCCGTGTTTCCAGCGGCGGTGAATCCAGAACCATTGATCCATGCGCGCGCGCACCTGTGCTTCGAGCCGGTCATTGACCTCCTGGGTCATGGTCACCGGGTCGGTGACGGGCACCGGGCTTTCCACGACGATGCGGAAATCGAGGCCGTTCTCCTCGCGGATGCCCCAGACGGGCACCAGCGGCGCATCGAACTTGATCGCCAGCTCGGCCGTGGCCAGGGGCGACAGCGCGGGTTTGCCGAAGAATTGCAGCGGCAGGCCGTCATGCGCGTTGAGGTCCGTCAGGATCGCCAGAACCCCGCCCGAGCGCAGATGCTTGACCATCTGCACCATGCCGCGCCGGCCCTGTTCGAACATCGGCTCGCTGATCGCCGACATCACGCGAACATACCGGCGGTTGAAGAACGCGTTCGACATTGGGCGGTAGAAGATGCCCATGTCGAAACCCTGTTCGATCATCGCCACGCGGGCGGCGTGGAAATTGCCGAAATGCCCGGTGACGAAGATCACCGGACGCCCTTCGGCGCGGGCGGCGCGGATCGCGTCGAGGCCGGGCCCCTCGACCGGGGCGCGCCGGGCGCGGGCCATGAATTCGTCGGTCGAATAGAGCTCGATCATGTTGCGGCCGGCATTGTCGGGCACGGCGCGCATCAGGCGGCGGACCTCGGACTTGGGCAGGTCCGGCATCACGTGGGCGAGGTTCTCGCGCACCCGGCGGTCATAGCCTGCAAGCGGCGCGATGATGCGCGATGTCATCCAGCCCATCGCGGGGACGCGCCAGCGATAGGGCAGCAGGCGGGCAAGCGCGATCGGCGCATACATCGCCACGCCCAAGGCGGTGTCGGCAAGGCGCTGTCCGAGGGGAAGAGAAGTGTCGGTCATCGTTGGGATCGGGGCCTGCGTGATCTGGCGGCACACATACGCCGCGCGGCAGCGGTGGGCAAGCCTGTCAGGGGCGCCGCGGCAGGCCGGTGCCGATCATCGAATCGCGGGTCACGAGCGCGGCAAGCGCGGCCTCGTCCAGGCCCTCGGTCCCCTCGGGGCGGGCGGGCAGCACGATGTAGCGCATGTCGGCGGTGCTGTCATGCACGCGGATTGCCGTGGTCTCGGGCAGGTCGAGCCCGAATTCGCGCAGCACCGCGCGCGGCTCGCGCACCGCGCGGGAGCGGTATTCGCGCGTCTTGTACCAGTCGGGCGGCAGGCCCAGCAGGTTGCGGGGGTAGCACGAACAGAGCGTGCAGACGATCAGGTTGTGCACGTCAGGGGTGTTTTCCACAGCGATCAGGTGCAGCGGGCCGATGTCGAAGCCCATCTCGCGGCTGGCGGCGCCCGCATCGGCCAGCAGCCGCGCCTTGAACTCGGGATCGACCCAGGCGCGGGCCACCACCGCCGCCCCGTTGGCGGGGCTGCGGGCATCCATCGCGTCGATCTGGGCGGCGACCTGATCGGCGCTCAGGTGGCCTTTCTCGATCATCAGTTCGCGCACGGCGATTTCCATGCGCTGCCAATAGGTCAGCGGCGCGTCGTTGTCGGCCCGGTAGGGATGGCCCGAGGGGCTGAGGCCGGTGTGATCGTGATCGGGGTGGTCGTGCGGCATCGGGTCAGAGCCTTTCGAGCCAGTGGCCGTAGATCTCGGCATCGAGCGTGTCGGTGGGCCGCTCGGCGGCCTCGCCCCAAAGCTCGGCCATGGTGAAGCGCACGCGGTAGAGCGGCTGGCGCGGCGCGGGCAGGCCATAGGCCAGCTGTTCGGGGTTGGGAAACGGGCCGAGGGCGCGTTCGATCACGCCGGTCTTGCCGCGCAGATAGGCCGGGGTGCGGACGTGGCCCGGCGGCATCATCGTCTTGACCCGC
>JAASSQ010000110.1 GCA_021767845.1 Roseovarius sp.
ACGGGAGAGCCCGACCCTAGCGGATCAGGTTCATGCGCAGTTTCAGGCCCGGCCGCGCCTCTTGCGGGAGGTGGCGGTTCAGGCGGCGGTTGATGAGGCCGAACAGCGCCAGGATCACCAGCGTCAGCAGGATGAAATAGCCCGCAAGGATCGGGTAGGGCACGAAGGGGTTGAATGTCTTGTCGGCGAAGTAATTGGCGTAGTAGAGCGCATCGCCGCGCTGCTGCCACGCGGGAAAGCCCGAGAAGAACACCAGCGTGGTCGCATGAAAGAGGAAGATCGCCTCGTTCGTGTAGGCGGGCCAGGCCAGCCGCAGCATGGTGGGCCAGACGATCCGGCGAAAGCGCGGCCAGCCGGAGAAGCCATAGGCGTCGGCGGCCTCGACATCGCCCTTGGGGATCGAGCGCAAAGCGCCGTAGAAAATCTCACCCGAATAGGCGGCGGTGTTGAAGAACAGCACGATCAGCGCCCCGAGCCACGCCGAGGTGAAGGGATCGAAGACCGGGCTGACCGATTTCAGCGACAGGAAGGCGAAATAGGCGAAAAAGAACTGGATGAAGAGCGGCGAGCCACGGAAGATGAAGATGAACCACTCGCTGAGCTTGCGGATCAAACGGTTGCGCGCGCCCTTGCCGAGCGCGAGCGCCGTGGCCAGGAAGAACCCCGCCAGCAGCGCGAGCGTGCCGAAATAGATGTTCCAGATCAGCCCCGAGCCGATCAGGGTGACCTGTTCGCACAGGGTGAAATCCTCGCGCGGGAGCAGTCGTTCGCCGATGCCGATGGCGCGCAGTGCGTAATCCTGAACCGTCTGCCAGCAGCTCATGCCGGGGCCTTTCGCTGTGCTTCGCCGCCGGTGGTGGCCTGGCCGTGGGTGAGTTTCTGCATCAGCCGTTCCAGGAAGATTTCCGACACCCGCGTGAAGGCGAGGTAGAAGACCAGGAGCGCCAGGAAATACCACATGCGCCAGTCGCCATGCGGATAATCGGTAAAGCGCGGATTGGCCGTGCCGCCCAGTTCGCGCGCCCAATAGACGATATCCTCGACCCCCAGCAGGAACAGGAGCGGCGTCGCCTTGATGAGCACCATCCACAGGTTGCTGAGGCCGGGCAGGGCATAGACCCACATCTGCGGCACGAGGATGCGCCAGAAGGTCTGCCGCCGGGTCATGCCATAGGCGGCGGCCGTTTCAAGCTGCGCGTGGGGCACGGCGCGCATCGCGCCGAACAGGACGTTGGCGGCAAAGGCGCCGAAGACGATGGCGAAGGTCAGCACCGCCACGAAGAAGCCGTAGGTTTCATGCACCCATTGCGGGGCGTCGCCAAGCGGCAGCTTGGCCTGCGGGCAGACCACGAAATCGTTGCCCTGGCGGATCGGTTCGCTCCAATCCGGGCACAGCACCTGGTGGCGGGTCCATTCGAAGGCCTGGTCGAGCGCGATCACGAAGAACAGGAAAAAGGCGATGTCGGGCACGCCGCGCACAATGGCGATATAGCCCTTGCCCAGCCAGCTGACTGGGGCGATGCGCGAACGCGCCGCCGCCGCCCCGCCGAAGCCGAACAGGAGCGCCGTGGGCGCGGTGATCGCCAGCAGCAGGAGCACCGTGCCGAAGCTGACGTAGAACGCCATGTGCTTGCCCGTCGTCAGGTAGCACGACAGCCACGTCAGGCCGGACAGCGTTTGCGGGTCGGTGCAGTAGGAAAACATCTGGGGCGCCCGGAAATGCGCGGGGGCCGCTGCCGGCCCCCGCCTGGATCACAAGATCAGAACGTCGAGGCGACATCCCATTTCTTGATGAGTTCGTTCAGGCTGCCATCGTCCTTCATCGACTGGATGGCGGCGTCGAACGTCTCTTTCAGTTCGGTGTCGGATTCACGCACACCCATGCCGACGCCGCCGCCCAGGGCCACGTCGGGGCCGACGATCATCAGGTCGGGGTCTTCCTCGGCCACGGGGGTCAGGAAGGACTTGTCGGCCAGCACCGCGTCGGCCTCGCCGTTGCGCACGGCGGCGATGGTTTCCTCGGGCGTGGCGAATTCGACCAGCGTCGCGCCCTGCTCGGCGATGTAGCCGGCCTGGATCGTGCCCGACTGCGCGGCGATCACGCCGTTCTGCAGGTCCACGTCCTCGGACATGGCGAGATAGGCCGAGGGATCGGGCGGCGTGTAGTTCTGGGTGAAGTCGATCACCTCGTCGCGCTCGTCGGTGATCGACATGCCGGCGATGATGACATCGTAGTTGCCCGACACGAGGTTGGGGATGATCGAATCCCACTCGTTCGTGACCCATTCGCAGGTCAGCTCGGCGCGCTTGCACAGCTCGTCGCCAAGCTCGCGCTCGAAGCCGTCAACCTCGCCCGAATCGTTGATGAAGTTCCACGGAGGATAGGCGCCCTCGGTGCCCATGCGGACCACGTCCTGCGCCATGGCGAAGCTGGCCGAGAATGCCAGCGCCGCGGTGGAAAGAATGATTTTTTTCATGAGGTTACTCCCTTTGGTTCATGTTGTCAGGCGGCCATGGTCGAGCTGAGAAACTGCCGCAGCCGGTCGGATTCGGGGGCGCTGAAGAGGGTACCTGGTGCGCCCTCTTCCTCGATCAGCCCCTGGTGCAGGAAGATGACGTGATCGGACACATCGGCGGCCATCTTCATGTCGTGGGTGACGATCATCATGGTCCGGCCCTCGGCGGCGAGATCCTTGATGACGCGCACGACCTCCTGTTCCAGTTCGGGGTCGAGCGCGCTGGTCGGTTCGTCGAACAGCAGCGCCTCGGGCTCCATGCAGAGCGCGCGGGCGATGGCGGCGCGTTGCTGCTGGCCGCCTGAAAGCTGCGCGGGGTAGGCCGTGCACTTGTCGCCGATGCCCACCTTGTCGAGATAGCCGCGCGCGGCCTCTTCCGCCTCGGCGCGGTCGCGGCCCAGCACGGTGACCGGCGCCTCCATCACGTTTTCCAGGATCGTCATGTGCGCCCACAGATTGAACTGCTGGAATACCATCGACAGGTTGGTGCGGATGCGCAGAACCTGCCGGAAATCGGCCGGGTGGCGGTGCAGCCCCTCGCCCTTCCACAGGACGGGCTCGCCCTTGAACAGGATGTCGCCCTGCTGGCTGTCCTCCAGCAGGTTGGCGCAGCGCAGGATGGTGGATTTGCCCGACCCGGAACTGCCGATCAGCGAGACCACGTCGCCCTTCCGGGCGGTGATATCGACGCCCTTGATGACCTCGAGCGCGCCATAGGCCTTGTGCAGATTGCGGATTTCGATGACGGGCGTGTCAGTGGGCAAGGGCAGCGTCCGTTTGTTCCTCTGGTCTGACCCGACAATAGGACGGAAAAAAACGCATGATGCAACTTGCAAAATGGGCGTTGTGGCGGATTTCCGGCCGAATTGACGCGGGGTCAGGCCGTTTCGGGCGTGGGTGGCGGCGGGTTGGCCACGGCCAGGTAGTCCGTGGCGGGGACACGGGCAAGCCCGCGCAGCCCCAGCGCGTGCCGGTCCTTCGGCGCGAGCCCGAGGATCGCGGCGTGAATCGCCTGCGCGATCGGCTCGGGGTCGCGGCCGTGCGCGGTGATCCAGGGCAGGGCGGGCGTGGGCGGCGTGCGCGCGATTTCGCGCAGACCGGCGGCAAAGCTGTCATGGCGCTGGACCAGCACCCAGCTCAGCGCGTCGAGCGCGGCGATGTCGGCGCGCCCCTCGGTCACCGCGCGCGCCGAGGCGGCGTGCGCCCCGGTGCAAACCGGGTGGGCGAAGGCAAAGCCATGCGCGGCGGCATAGGCCTGCGGCGCGGCCCATCCGCTTTGGCTGAGCGCGTCGTTGTAGGCCAGCCGGGCCTGCGCGTAGTCGCGCACATCGCCGCGCGGATCGTCGGCCCCCACCACGAAGGCGCTGCAATACTGGCCGGGGGGGCAGCCGGGCAGCGCCAGGTCCGGGGTGCCGACCAGCGTGACCCGGCCATGCAGACGGCTGCGATAGGGAAAGCCGCAGGTCTGCGAGAGCAGCAGGTCGGGGCTGGTCCAATGATCCCAGGGATCACCCTCGCGGCAGAGGTTTTTCGGCCCCATCCCGAGCCGGTCGCGAATCCCCTGCCACAGCCGATCGGTGGCGCCCCGGATCTCGGGGCGGTCATACATCGGCAGGCTGGCGATCAGCACGGGCGCGTGTCGACCCGCTTGCGGGCAAGCGCGCTGTCGCGGTCGCTGACGCCCAGAAGGTTGGCGACCAGCCGCACCAGCGCGTCCTCGTCCTGATCGCGCGCACCATCGGCCAGCGCGACCTGCCACAGCGCCTCGATCACGCCGGCGCGTTCGTCATAGGGCACGGCGTCCTTGATCGCGCGGGTGAAGCGGACGGTGTCGGGGGCCTCGGATTCAAGCTGTTCGGCCTCGACCCGCAGCGCCTCGGCCTCGTCGCGGGACAGGCCGTAGCGGGTGGCCACGATCCGGTCGATCTGCATGATTTCGGTCGCGGCATAATGGTTGTCGGAGCGGGCCAGCCGCACCAACAACGCGGTCAGCGCGCGCCGCGCATCCACGTCGTCGAGCTGTTCGGGCTCGGGCTGAACGAGCTTTTTGAGAAGGTCTGCAAACATGTGTCGGATATAGGCTCCCGTTGCGGCTGCGCCAATGGCTATTGCAATTCGGCCTGCGCGCGGGCGCGGGCGGAATCGTTTTCGGCGTCGCTGAGACCGAGCGCCTCCTGTGCGGCATCGACCACGGCGATTTCCTCGTCGCGGCGTTCACCATCCGACAGCACGACTTCCCACATCGCCTCCAGCGCGTCGATGCGCGCGGGGCGCGGCACGGCCTCGCGGATCAGGCGGGCCAGCGCATCGGTGTCGGGCGCGGCACGTTCCAGTTTCTCGCAGGTGGCGCGCATCTTGGCCGCCTCGATCGGGCCGATGCCGTGCAGGCGCGACAGCAGCCGGTCGATGCGGCTGATCTCCTCGAAGCGGTAGCTGTGATCGGATTTGGCGACCCGGACCATCAGCGCGCCGAGCGCGAGCTTTTCATCCGGTTCGGGCAGGGGCGCGGGTTTCGGCGCGGTCAGCGCGGCCAGAAGACGGTTCATCGGCGTCAGTCCCCGTAGCCTTCGACGATCACCAGATCGCCGGTCGAGACCGGGTCGCGCAGGGCCTTGGCCGCCTGGTAGCCGGGCGAGTCGTAACAGGCCAGCGCCGCCGCATAGCTGGGAAACTCGATCACCACGGTGCGGGCGCGGGCCTGCCCCTCGCGGGTTTCGCGGGGGCCGCCGCGCACCAGGAAGCGCGCGCCATGTTCCGCGAAGGGCGCGGCGTTGGCGGCCTTGTATGACTCGTAAGCCGCGGCATCGTCCACATCGACATGCGCGATCCAGTATCCCTTGGGCATGGCGGTTCCCTTTCCTCAGAAGGCCATGGGGGCAGTCTGATAGAGGATGTCGTCGAGCGCAATCCCGCCCGGATCGTCATTGGTGACGGTGATCGCGGCAATGTCGGCCACGCCCCCGGCCCGGCGAAACCCGAGCTCGGTCACGCCGGGATCGAGCCTGCGGCGCATCCGCCCGATCCGCGCGCCGGACCGCGTGTAGAAGGTGATGATGACCGAGCCCTGCGGGGCCGCGCCGCCAAGGGGCGCGGGGTAATCGCTGTGCACGCGCAGCCCGAGGGCGCGCTGTCCGTGGTCGAAGAGGATCGCCACGGCCCCTTCGCCGCGACCGGCGGTGGCGGGAAATCCGGCGGGACCGAGCGGAAAGAGTGCGTTGGAGCCAAAACCCCGGTGAAAGGCAATCGAAAGATTCGCGCCAAGGTTGTTTTCCGCCACTTGCAACGGCCCTGTCGGATGGCCCATCAGGCGGTCATGCGGCGCGCCGGTGACGGCCTGCCCCGCAAGCCGCTCGGACAGCCAGGCGCGCCCCTCGCGCATGGGCGCATCGAGGCGGAAACCCGGCTCGGGGCGGCGGGGCAGCGTCTCGAAGTCGATGACGGCGTCAAGTTCTTGTTTCAAAACGGAATAATCCGCACGAGACAGGGCCGTCTGCGCAGCTGCGGCGACGGGCAGGCAGGCCAGCGCCGCGGCGAGAATCCGCCCAAATGCAGATGGCCATATCTCGGTCACAATTGCTCCCAACATTTTGCGCTTTCCGCGGACAATCTGGACGCGATCGCAAATCAGATCCTTTGAACCCTGCACCTACGGAGCGAATGGATGCAAGCCAGCAAGGCGTTCGACTGGACCACCGGCACCGAAGACGAGCATGTCGCGATGGTCGAACGGGCCAATGCCGCCGAGCTGCGCGAGCTGGCGCGGCGTTACGATTGGGGGCAGTATCCCGAACGGGTGATGGGCCACGTGATGGCGCGCAGCTGCATCGACCTGGGCTCGGCACTGACGGCGTTCTTCAACGGCGAACCGGAGCGGTTCAACTACATCCCCAAGGCCCAGGTTCCCGAGGAATTCCAGGGTGTTGCGCGTCTGCTGGACAATATCACCCGGCGCATCAACAGCGGCTTCTACCTGGTCGATCCGGGCCGCGATGTCAGCAGCCGCAAGCGGCTGGCCAAGTGGCTGTCCTACCAGGAGGCCGACCGGCTGGAGGGGCGGCAGGGGCGTTACGTGCTGGACGAGGAGATCGTCGCGACCCTGCTCAACGACACGCTGCGGCTGGACCGGACGCAGGAAACGGCGATCTACACGCGCAGCCCCAGCCTGTGGCGTGACCTGCTGAGCCCGGTGATCGAACTGGGCGTCTCTCGGCGGCTGCTGCGGTTCAAGCCCGGCCGCCGCTGACCGGGCGCCACCGGGCATTTTTTGCGATCTCCTGAAACTTTCGACGGCGGGTCTGCGTTTCTTCGGCGTGAAACCGCAGACCTGCGACGCGTTGGACCTACCCCCGATCCGGGTTCCCCCAAGCAGGCTTGCGGTTTCGCGCCATTCCCCTCGCGCGACCCCGGGCGCCAGGCCGCAGCCCGCGTTACGGGCCTTCGGCCCGAGGGTATTTTTGCCAAGAAGAAAGAGGGCGCGCGTTCTTCTTCCTGGGGCAAATACCCTGGGGGAGACGCGGCGCAGCCGCGGCGGGGGCGGAGCCCCCGTTGTCCGCCCAAGGCGTCTCAGACCAGCCGCGAGGTTTCCAGCGCGGCGCGGATGAAATCGGCGAACAGCGGGTGCGGATCGAAGGGCTTGGATTTCAGCTCGGGGTGGAACTGCACGCCGATGAACCACGGGTGGTCGGACCATTCCACGATCTCGGGCAGGCGCCCGTCGGGAGACATGCCCGAGAAGGTGAGCCCGACCTCTTCCAGCTTTTCGCGATACTTGATGTCCACTTCGTAGCGGTGGCGGTGGCGTTCGTCGATCGCGGTGGTGCCGTAAACCCGCGCCACGCGGCTGCCCTCTTTCAGGGTGGCGTCATAGGCCCCGAGCCGCATGGTGCCGCCCTTGTCGTCCGACACCTTGCGCTTGACCTTCTCGTTGCCCTGCACCCATTCCTTGAGGTGGTAGACCACCGGGGTAAAGCGTTTCTTGCCGGCCTCGTGGTCGAATTCCTCGGAGCCGGCATCGGTCAGGCCGGCCAGGTTGCGGGCGGCCTCGATCACCGCCATCTGCATGCCGAGGCAGATGCCGAGATAGGGGATCTTGTGTTCGCGGGCGAACTGGGCGGCCTTGATCTTGCCCTCGGTGCCGCGCTCGCCGAAGCCGCCGGGCACCAGGATGGCGTGGAAGCCTTCGAGATGGGGGGCGGGATCCTCGGTGTCGAAGATCTCGGCATCCACCCATTCGACCTGGACCTTGACGCGGTTGGCCATGCCGCCGTGGGTCAGCGCCTCCTTGATGGATTTGTAGGCGTCCTCGAGCTGGGTGTACTTGCCGACGATGGCGACCTTCACGGTGCCGTCGGTGTTGTGGATGCGGTCCTGCACGTCGAGCCACTTGGCCATGTCGGGCTTTGGCGCGGGCGAGATCTGGAAGGCGTCGAGCACCGCCTGGTCGAGCCCCTCGTGATGATAGGCGAGCGGCGCCTCGTAGATCGAGTTCAGGTCGTAGGCGGGAATCACGTCTTCCTTGCGGACGTTGCAGAACAGCGCGATCTTGCCGCGTTCCTTGTCGGGGATGGGCTGTTCGGAGCGGCAGACGAGGATGTCGGGCGCGATGCCGATGGATTGCAGTTCCTTGACCGAGTGCTGGGTCGGCTTGGTTTTCAACTCCCCGCTGGCGGCCAGGTAGGGCAGCAGCGTGAGGTGCATGAAGATGCAGTTGCCGCGCGGGCGGTCGTGGCTGAACTGGCGGATCGCCTCGAAGAAGGGCAGGCCCTCGATGTCGCCGACGGTGCCGCCGATCTCGCACAGCATGAAATCGACCTCGTCATCGCCGATTGCGATCCAGTCCTTGATCTCGTTGGTGACGTGGGGAACCACCTGGATCGTCTTGCCGAGATAGTCGCCGCGGCGTTCCTTTTCGAGCACGTTGGAATAGATCCGGCCCGAGCTGACCGAGTCGGTCATCCGCGCGGGCACGCCGGTGAAGCGTTCGTAATGGCCGAGGTCGAGGTCGGTTTCGGCCCCGTCATCGGTGACGAACACCTCGCCATGTTCGAACGGCGACATGGTGCCGGGATCGACGTTCAGGTAGGGATCGAGCTTGCGCAGGCGCACCGAGAAGCCGCGGGCCTGCAAAAGCGCGCCGAGCGCGGCCGAGGCCAGCCCCTTGCCCAGAGAGGAGACAACGCCGCCGGTGATGAAGATGTAACGTGCCATGCGCTGGCGATCCCCCGTGATTTACGCCTGAAATCAGGCCGATTCTGAGCCCTGTCCGGCCGGATTTGGCCGCAGCATCACGGGACTCGACGTATAATCCAATCGCGCGGCAAACGCAAGCGGACCGCAAGATGCTGTTGCGGTTGTGGAAAAGGCCTCAAGCCGTTGTGGTCAGTCGGCCGTGGGTGTCAGAGGTGCGGTATCATCGGCCGCCGGCGGCAGCAGATCGTCGCCGGTGCCCGGCAGCACCGGGTCGGCGGGTGCTTCGCGGGCCGGTTGATCCGAAATCCGGTCGAGCACCGATGAGCCGGCCGATTTCTGCGCCGCCAGGATCGTCAGCGTCAGCGACGTGGCGATGAAAGCGATCGCCAGGATCCAGGTCAGCTTGCCGAGCGCGGTGGCCGCGGCACGCCCCGTCATGGCGCCGCCCCCGCCGCCGCCCATGCCAAGCCCGCCGCCTTCTGAGCGCTGAAGCAGCACGACGCCGATCAGCGCCAGCGCGAGGAGCAGGTGGATGATGAGGACGACGTTTTCCATGTCGGGCGGCCTTTGTTGCGAAATGCGTTTGGCGTCTGGCGCGGTATCTATGCAATTCCCGCGCCCCCCGCAACCCGGCAATGGCGGTTGCGGGGCCGATCCTGTCGCGCGCCGGGACTGGCGCGGTTATTCCCACTCCATCTGTTCGTAGGTCGCCTGGGCGTTGCGTCCGGCGAGCGCGTCGAACTGGTCGAGATCGGACCACCGCGCC
>JAASSQ010000111.1 GCA_021767845.1 Roseovarius sp.
CCGCCCCCTACCCCAACGCATAGCCCGCGCCGCGCACGGTGCGGACGGGATCGGTGCCGCCGTGCTGGCAGAGCGCCTTGCGCAGCCGGCCGATATGGACATCGACGGTGCGGGTATCGACATAGATGTCGCGCCCCCAGACCCGGTCGAGCAGTTGTTCGCGCGACCACACGCGGCCCGGCTTCTCCATGAAGGTCGAGAGCAGCCGGAATTCCGTCGGCCCCAGTTTCAGCGGCTGGTCGGCGCGGGTGACGCGGTGGGTTTCGGCGTCGAGCACGATGTCGTCGTATTCCAGCCGCTCGCCCACCGTGGAGGGGCGCGCGCGGCGCAGGAGGGCGCGGACGCGGGCCATCAACTCGATCACCGAATAGGGTTTGACCACGTAATCGTCGGCGCCGGTTTCCAGCCCGCGCACGCGATCGACCTCTTCGGAGCGGGCCGAGAGCATCAGAATCGGCACGCCGCGCGTGTCGGCGCGGGTCTTGAGCTGGCGGCAGACCTCGATGCCCGAGACATTGGGCAGCATCCAGTCGAGCACGATCAGGTCGGGCGCGCCCTCTTCGACCAGCAGGAGCGCCTCTTCGCCGTTCTCGGCGGTGGTGACGCGGAAGCCGTCGGCCTCCAGATTGTAGCTGAGCACCTCGCGTTGCGCGGGCTCATCCTCGACCAGAAGAACGGTGGGCTGATCGCTGCTCATGGGTCATGCCGTCCTGTTCAGGCCTCGGGGGCCACGTTGGGGTCGATCGAGGTGCGGTCCTGCTTGGGCCGGCTTTCCTCGGGCATTTCACCGGTCACGAGGTAGACCACCTGCTCGGCGATGGAGGTGACGTGGTCGCCCATCCGCTCGGTGTTCTTGGCGATGAAATGCAGGTGCATGCAGGGCGTGATGTTGCGCGGGTCTTCCATCATGAAGGTCAGGAATTCGCGAAAGAGCGCGTTGTACATCTGATCCACGTCATGGTCGCGCAGCACCACGTCCTGCGCCAGCCCGGCATCGCGCTGGATATAGGCATCGAGCGCGTCGCGCAGCATCCGTTCCACCTCGCGCGCCATGCGGCGCAGGGCGGCGGTGGCGCCGTTGATCGGGGCCATCTGGGTCAGGACGGTGGTGCGCTTGGCCATGTTCTTGGCGTAGTCGCCGATCCGTTCGAGGTTGCCGGCGATCTTCATCACCGTCAGGATCAGCCGCAGGTCGATGGCGGTGGGGGCGCGCAGGGCGATGACGCGGGCCGCTTCCTCGTTGATCTGCTCCTCGAGCGCGTCGATCGCGCGGTCACCGCTGCGGACCTGTTCGGCCAGTTCCTCGTCCCGGGTTTCGAGCGAGGTTGCGGCATCGAGAATGGCCTTCTCGACCAGGCCGCCCATCTTCATGATCTGCGCCTGGATGGTTTCGAGGTCGCGGTCGAAGGCCGAGGCGATATGGGTGTCGGACATCTTTCTGGCTCCTTAGCCGATACGGCCGGTGATGTAGCTTTCGGTGCGGTCGTCCACCGGGTTGGTGAAGATCTGGCCGGTCTCGCCGAATTCGACCAGTTCGCCCAGGTGGAAGAAGGCGGTTTTCTGGCTGACGCGGGCGGCCTGCTGCATCGAGTGGGTGACGATCACCACCGAATAGGACTGGCGCAGCTCGTCGATCAGTTCCTCGACCTGGGCGGTGGCGATCGGGTCGAGCGCCGAGCACGGCTCGTCCATCAGCAGCACCTCGGGTTCGGTGGCCACGGCGCGGGCGATGCACAGACGCTGCTGCTGGCCGCCCGACAGGCCGGTGCCGGGGGCGTCGAGCCGGTCTTTCACCTCGTCCCAGATGGCGCCGCGCTTGAGCGCGCGTTCCACGATCTCGTCCAGCTCGGCCTTGTTGCGCGCGAGCCCGTGGATCCGGGGGCCGTAGGCGATGTTGTCGTAGATCGACTTGGGGAACGGGTTGGGTTTCTGGAACACCATGCCGACCTTGGCACGCAGCTGCACCGGATCGACGCGCTTGTCGTAGATGTCCTCGCCGTCGAGGCGGATGTCGCCCTCGACGCGGCAGACGTCGATCGTGTCGTTCATCCGGTTCAGGCAGCGCAGGAAGGTGGATTTCCCGCAGCCCGACGGCCCGATGAAGGCGGTCACTGTCTTGTCCTCGATATCGACATCCACGTTCTTGATGGCGTGGGTGTCGCCGTAATAGACGTGCACGTTGCGGGCGGAGAATTTGGTTTCTTGCTGGCTCACGTGTCTCTCCAGGGTTGGCGCGTCATACATGGGCTTTCGGTCCCTTGGTTACCAGCGGCGCTCGAAGCGGCGGCGCAGGATGATGGCGATGATATTCATGGTCAGCAGGAAGACCAGAAGGATGATGATCCCGCCCCAGGCGCGTTCGTAATAGGCCGGGTCGGCGCGCTTGGCCCATTCGAAGATCTGGGCCGGCATGGCCGAGTTGGGATCCATGAAGCCCGAGGCGAGCCCGTCGGGGTAGTTGGTGGCGATGTAGCCCACCATCCCGATCAGCAGCAGCGGCGCGGTTTCGCCCAGGGCTTGCGCCAGGCCGATGATCGTGCCGGTCAGGATGCCGGGCATGGCCATCGGCAGAACGTGGTGGAACACCGCCTGCATCTTGGACGCCCCCACCCCGAGCGCGGCATCGCGGATCGAGGGCGGCACGGATTTGAGCGAGGCGCGGGTCGAGATCACGATGGTCGGCAGGGTCATCAGCGTCAGCGTCAGCCCGCCCACCAGCGGCGCGGATTGCGGCAGATGCGCGAACTGGATGAAGGCGGCGAGGCCAAGGATGCCGAACACGATCGAGGGTACGGCGGCGAGGTTGGAGATATTCACCTCGATCAGGTCGGTGAAGCGGTTTTGCGGGGCGAATTCCTCGAGATAGATCGAGGCCGCGACGCCGATGGGCAGCGACAGGGCCAGCACCACCAGCATCATGAAGAACGAGCCCAGCATCGACACGCCCAGCCCGGCCTGTTCGGGCCGCGACTCGGACGCGTCGGCGCCGGTGATGAAGGCCCAGTTGAACGCCTTGGTCACGATGCCCGCCTCGCGCAGCGCGTCGGTCAGGTCGAGATGTTCGGCGTCGATGTTCTTGTCGCGGGCCACGTCCTCGCGCATCACGCGCCCCTTGAGGTAGCCATCGACCCGCGAGGCGGCGAGCAGGCGGAACTCGACCGTCTGGCCGATCAGGTCGGGATTGGCGATGACCGTGTCGCGCACCTGGGCCGCGGCCGAGGCCGACAGCAGTTGCTTCATGTCCTTGGCCGACTCCAGCGGCGTGTCTATGCCCGCCTCCTGCACCGCGTCGAACAGCCCTTGCTGGATCAACGGCTTGTAGCCGAAGGTCGAGACTTTCTTGATGTCCTCGACCTGGCGCTCGCCGCCCTTGTCGAGCTTTGCGGGGTCCAGGTAGACCGGCACCTTGATGAAGGTCTGATGGAAGGCGCCCACCCCGTTGAAGAGGATCGAGCCCAGCAGGATCGCGAGGAACAGAAGCCCCGTGGCGATGGCGGCGATGCCGTAGGCGCGGAACCGGGTTTCGGCGCGGTTGCGGCGGCGGGTGCGGTCGTCAAGCGTGGTGAGCGAGCGGCGCGCGGGCGCGTGGCCGCGCTCTTCGGGGAGGCTGGCGTCGGTCATTCGTATTGCTCCCGGTACTTGCGGACGATGTAGAGGGCAAAGACATTGAGCCCCAGGGTGATGACGAAGAGCGTCATGCCGAGCGCGAAGGCCACCAGCGCCTCGGGCGAGGCGAAATCGGCATCGCCGGTCAACTGGCTGACGATCTTGGCGGTCACGGTGGTCATGGCATCGAAAGGATTGAGGCTGAGCCGGGCGGCGGCCCCGGCCCCCAGCACGACGATCATGGTCTCGCCGATGGCGCGGCTGGCGGCCAGCAGGATCGCGCCCACGATGCCCGGCAGCGCCGCGGGCAGCACCACCTGCCGCACGGTTTCGGACTTGGTCGCGCCCAGCCCGTAAGAGCCGTCGCGCATCGCCTGCGGCACCGCGTTGATGATGTCATCGGAGAGCGAGCTGACGAAGGGAATGAGCATGATGCCCATCACCAGACCGGCGGTCATCACGGCGGTGCCCGCCTGCATGATGCCCAGCCCCTCGTCCCCGAAGACGGTCACGAGCATCGGCCCCACGGTGAGCAGCGCGAAGAGGCCGTAGACGATGGTGGGGATGCCGGCCAGCACCTCGAGCAGCGGCTTGGCGACCGAGCGCACGGGGCGCGAGGCGTATTCCGACAGATACACCGCCGAGAACAGCCCGATCGGCACCGCCACGAGAAGCGCGATGATCGAGATGTAGAAGGTGCCCCAGAGAAGCGGGATGATGCCCAGTTCCGAGCCGCCCCCGAAGCTGGGCGACCAGGTGGTCCCGAAGAAGAAATCCCAGGCCGGGTAGAGCTGGAAGAACTCCAGCGTATTGAAGATCAGCGACAGCACGATGCCGATGGTGGTCAGGATGGCAATCGAGGCCGCAAGGATCAGCAGGCCGCGCACGCCCGATTCCACCACGTTGCGGGCGCGGAAATCGGGCCGGGTGCGGGCCAGCGCCACGGCAAAGCCCCCGGCCGCCACGATCAGCACCAGCGCCGACATCAGCGTGGTGGCGGTGCGGGTCATGGCGCGATACCGCTGCGCGGCATCGAGGATCGCGGGGCTGACATCGGAGCCGAGCGCGACGCCGACTTCACCCAGCAGATCGCGCACATCGGTGGTGTCCGTGCGCACTTCGCGGGCCTCGCGGGCGGTCATCACCCCCTCGCTGACGGCAAGATCCAGACCGTCGGCCACGCGGCGCACGTCCGACATGACCAGCCCGCGCGTGGCGCTTTCGGGGATCGCGCTGTCGGGCAGCGCCGAGGACACGCGGTTGTCCACCACGAGCGGCTGCGCGATCAGCCAGAGCGCCAGAACGCCCATCGCCGGGACCAGCGCCATCAGGCCCACATGCGCGCCGTAATAGCTGGGCAGGGAATGCAGGCCGCGGCTGTCGCCGCCGGCGGCGTGCAATGCGCGGCCACGGCCGAGCACGTAGCCCGCTGCAGCGAGCGCAAGGAGGATGAGGACAAGCCAGGTGACGGGCATGGGGGCCTCGGAGATCGAAAGGGATCGGAAGGGGATGTGCAGCAAAAGGGGCGGCGCGGATGCGGCGCCGCCCCCGGCGTGTCTTGGACGGGCTTACATGCCTTCGCCCATGGTCACTTCGTCAGCGATCTTCGCCTGGGTCTTGGCCAGTTCCGGGTCCGACACGAGGCCGTAGTTGGCCAGCGGACCGTCGGGGCCGGCGATCTCGTCGGAGACGAAGAACTCGGCGTATTCCTTGAGGCCGGGGATCACGCCGATATGTGCCTTCTTGACGTAGAAGAAGAGCGGGCGCGACACCGGGTATTCGCCGCTGGCGATGGTGTCGGTCGAGGGCTCGACCCCGGACATGGTGGCCACTTTCAGCTTGTCGGTGTTGTTCTCGTAGAAGGCCAGGCCGAACACGCCGACGCCGTCGGCGTTGGAGTCGATGCGCGCCAGGGTTTCGGTGTAGTCACCGTCGATATCGACCGACTTGCCATCGGTGCGCACGGACATGCAGGCATGTTCGACCGCGTCTTCGTCCATGCCGGCCTCTTCCATCGCCTTCATGGCGCCGGTGTCCTCGCAGCCCTGAAGAAGCACTTTTTCTTCAAAGACTTCGCGGGTGCCGTGCTTGGTGCCGGGGATGAAGGCGGCGATTTCGACGGCCGGAAGGTCGCCGTTGAAATCGGCCCACTGGTTGTGCGGGTTCTCGACCAGTTCGCCATCGACCAGCACCTTTTCGGCCAGCGCGTTGTACCAGTCCGAGGGTTCGAAGGCGGTGAAGGCCGGGCCGTCGATCTGGCTGGCGAAGACGATGCCGTCATAGCCGATGCGGACCTCGATGATCTCGTCCACGCCGTTTTCGGCGCAGGCCTTGATTTCCTTTTCGCGGATCGCGCGGCTGGCATTGGCCACGTCGATGGTGTTCTCGCCCACGCCTTCGCAGAATCGCTTGAGACCGGCCGAGGAGCCGCCCGATTCGACCACCGGGGTCGGGAAGTCGAAGTTCTCGCCGAAGGCTTCGGCCACGATCGAGGCATAGGGCAGCACGGTGGACGAGCCGGCGACCTGCACGTTGTCACGGGCCGCGGCGGCGGTGGCCGAAACGGCGGCGATCGCCAGGGTCGAGACGGTCATCTTGATGTAGGACATTTGAATGCTCCTGAGTTGCTTTGGGTCGGGTCGCTTGGGCGCGAACCTCTCCGGCGTGCTAGGTGTCGGCGGCGACGGTTTTGTTAAAGATTTGTAACAGTTTCATGACAGACCCCCTTATTTCGGAAAATTCAGCCGGGTGCGCGCCAGATATGGGCGGAAATCCCCGGGCCGGGGTGGCCGTGCCGGTCAGTTATCCACAGGCAGGCGGGCTCAGGTGGCGCGATCGGTGGGCAGGATGACCCGGAATTCCGACCCCTGCCCCGGCTGCGATTCGATTCGCAGCCGGCCGCGGTGGCGGTTCACGATATGCTTGACGATGGCGAGGCCCAGACCGGTGCCGCCCATCTCGCGCGAGCGGTGGGTATCGACGCGGTAGAAGCGTTCGGTCAGCCGCGGCACATGCGCCGCGTCGATCCCCGGCCCCTCGTCGCGCACCGACAGGATCGCGGCGGGCCCGCGCAGGTCGGTGGCGTGATCGGTGGTGGACAGGCCGACATGCACCGTCTTGCCCGGCCCGCCATACTTGATCGCGTTCTCGATCAGGTTGGTGGCGACCTGCGCGAGCTGGTCGCGGTCGCCCGGCACGCAGACCGGCGCGTCGGGCCGGTCCAAAGCGAGGGTGACGCCCGCCGCATCGGCCACCGGGCGCAGGCTGTGCAGCACCGAGGCGAGCGCCTGGCCCAGGTCCACCCGGTCGGTGGGGCGCACGCGTTCTTCGGCCTCGACCCGGCTGAGCGAGAGCAGGTCGCGCACCAGCCGTTCCATGCGCTGCGCCTCGGATTGCATGACGGTCAGGAAGCGTTCGGTGGCCTTGGGGTCGCCCCTGGCCGGACCTTGCAGCGTTTCGATGAAGCCCATCAGCGCGGTGAGCGGCGTGCGCAGCTCGTGGCTGACATTGGCGACGAAATCGCGGCGCATCTGGCCGGCCTGTTCGAGATGGGTCACGTCCTCGAAACAGACGAGCGCGCCCGCACCCAAAGCGCTGTCCACGCGCGACACGGTGACCACGAAACTGGTGTCCTGCGCCCCGTCGGCGCCCAGGTAGCGCGCGCTGCGGCGCGTGCCGTCGCGCAGCGTGGCTTCGATGGCGTCGAGCACCGAGGGCTGGCGCAGGGCGGTGATGAAATGCCGCCCCACGATCTGCCGCCCCAGCAGCCCGAGCGCCTGTTCATTGGCGCCGAGCATCCGCTCGCCCCGCCCGATCAGCACCGACGGCAGCGGGATCGCCTCGAGCAGGGTCGAGAGCCCCTGTTCGGTCATTCGATGCGCGTCAGGCCGTCGCGGAAGCGGCGCATGTTCTGCTGGTAATGCAGCGCGGATTGGCGCAGCCCCTCGATCGCGGCCTCGTCCAGCGTGCGGATCACCTTGCCCGGCGCGCCGACGACCAGTGAATTGTCGGGGATTTCCTTGCCCTCGGTCACCAGCGCGCCCGCCCCGATCAGGCAGTTGCGGCCGATCACCGCCCCGTTGAGCACGGTGGCGCCCATGCCGATCAGGCTGTTGTCGCCGATGGTGCAGCCGTGCAGCATCGCCTTGTGGCCAATGGTGCAGCCCGCGCCGATGGTCAGCGGGCAGCCGGGATCGGTGTGCATGACGGTGTTTTCCTGCACGTTGGACCCGGCGCCGATCACGATGGGTTCGTTGTCGCCGCGCAGGGTGCAGCCGAACCAGACCGAGGCGGCCTCTTGCAGGGTGACGTTGCCGATCACGTTGGCATCGGGCGCGACCCAGGTGTCGGGGCCGATGGTGGGGGCGGTGCCGTCAAGCGCGTAAAAGGTCATGTCGTCTCCTCGAATTCGTGGTGAAGGGCCTTCACATGGGTATTCAGCCCCGGCTGCTGAATCCGCTTGAGGCGCGCGGCCTCGACGATGGTTTTCAGCCGCGCGTCGGTGGCGTCGAGATCGTCATTCACCAGGACGTAGTCGTATTCCGCCCAATGGCTGATCTCGTCCCAGCTTTTGCGCATCCGCTTGGCGATCACCTCGGGGCTGTCCTGACCGCGGGTTTCAAGCCGGCGGTGCAATTCGCGGATCGAGGGCGGCAGGATGAAGATCGACAGGGTGTGCGGCCCCAGCGCCGAGTTCTGGATCTGCTGGGCGCCCTGCCAGTCGATGTCGAAGAGCACGTCGCGGCCGCTGTCGATCGCCTCTTGCACCGGGCCGCGCGGCGAACCGTAGAAATTGCCGAAGACATGGGCATGTTCCAGCATGTCGCCATTCGCCACCGCGCGCTGGAACTGCTGTTCGGACATGAAGTGGTAATCCTGCCCGTCCACCTCGCCGTCGCGGGGGGTGCGGGTGGTGGCGGAGACCGAAAAGGAGATCGTGGAATCCCAGTCGCGCAGGCGGCGCGTGAGGGTCGATTTGCCCGCGCCGGAGGGCGAGCTGAGGATGATGAGAAGGCCGCGGCGGTTGGTCATGCGTGGGGATCCTTGGTGGTCGGGCGCGGGTTATTCAACATTCTGCACCTGTTCGCGCATCTGGTCGATCACCGCCTTGAGGTCGAGCCCCACGGAAGTGAGCCCCGCGTTCTGGGCCTTGGAACAGAGCGTGTTGGCCTCGCGGTTGAATTCCTGGCTGAGGAAATCAAGCTTGCGGCCGATGGGCGAGCCGTCTTCCAGAAGCGCGCGGGCGGCGGCAACATGGGCGCGCAGGCGGTCGAGTTCCTCGGTCACGTCGGACTTGACGGCGATGAGGGCCAGCTCCTGCGCGATGCGGGCCTCGTCCACGCCGTCGGCATTCTCGGTCACGCGGGCCAGTTGCGCGCGCAGCACGTCGCCCATTTCGGCGCGGCGGGCCTGGGCCGCGTCGGCGGCCTGGTCGGTGAGCGCGGCGATCTGGTCAAGCCGCTGGCCGATCACATCGGCCAGCGCCGCCCCTTCGGCCGCGCGCATCTGGAGGAAGGCGGCGAGCGGGGTTTCGAAATCCGCGACGATGGCGTCGCGCAGGGCGGCGGTGTCCGGCTCGGCGCTGGCGGTGTCGAGCACGCCGCGCATCGCCACGATGTCGGCCGGCGTGGAGGGCGCAAGGGTGATGCCGGTCTCCTGCGCGCGGGCTTCGACGCGGGCCATGGCGGCCAGCACGTCATCCAGCGCGGCCTCGTTCACGGCAAGACGGGTGGACTGATCCTCGGACTGGACGCGCAGGGACAGGCTGACATTGCCGCGGGCCAGCGCCTTGGAAAGCCGCGCGCGCAGCGCGGGTTCCAGCCCTTCGATCCAGTCGGGCACGCGCAGCCGCAGGTCCAG